>JAGQKG010000190.1 GCA_020430245.1 Nitrospira sp. | reverse complement strand
TTGGGGATACAAAGGAAAAGACGGCGGCATAATGACAGGCAGAAATTTCACTTATCGAGCTGTCTAAAAATCGGGGACCACTTCTCTTGACTCCACTAGTCGGAACAAGGAAGATCTGACGTCGGCGGATCTGCGTTCTTAAGGGCGACTCTACGTGCAAGTTCAACCTAGCTTTGTTAACATATTATTGACCATTTTTATTAATTACTATGTCTAGGGCTGTCATATGCCAAACATCCAAAGCAAAGTTACTGCTACCCTTCGCACCATCTTCCAAAATAAGGGAGAGACGCCACCTGCCATCAATGCGGGAACCTCGCTGGATCAATCTTTCGGATTAGACTCGATTGATTACGCCGAGCTGGTGGTAAGACTCGAACAGGAACTCGGTATTGACCCTTTCTCCGAGGGATCCTTTCCTTCCATCAATACGGTCGAGGATTTGGTTGCGATTTACGAGGCTGCGCTTAAAAATTCCCACCAGCAATAATCTTAGAGGGTTTTATTAAATGCTTTTTAAGGAACTGCTGGAAAAATTTAGCCATCCCCTGAATCGGGAAGTCGTAATCTCTGCGGACGCACGAACCACAGGCACCGAGTTGGTCGAGTGCGTTCAGTCGGTGAAAAAATCTCTGAGCAGCATGACTAAATGCCGAGTAGGTATTGTGCTCGAAGCGACTCCGCTCTGTCTCGCCACACTCGCTGTTTTGGATGAAGCGGAATGCGATGTTTTCTTGCTCGATGGCCGGTTGGATCACGCGGGAGCGGAGAGACTCTGTTGTGAGTTCCGACTCTCGGCCTTGATTCACCAAGAGGGAAAATCCCTAAGCTTACACGTCGAGGAAATATCCCAGATTTCCCCCGGAGGCGGGGGGAGTTCGGTAACCATATTAACCTCGGGCAGCACGGGGAAACCCAAAGCCATTCGCCACTCCTGGTCGACGCTCTTGCGTCCCATTCGGCCGACCACCAAAGGATTGAAATGGGCACTTACCTACCGCCCCTCTCTTTATGCCGGAATTCAATTGCTTTTGCAGTGTCTCTCTTCGGAAGGAACTCTCATCGTTCCAGATCCCGAGGCAGCTCCGGCGTCCACGGCGGACTTTCTTTTCGCCGCAGGGACGCAATGCTTATCGGCGACGCCCTCTTACTGGCGAAGGCTTCTGATGTTTTCAGACGAAGCCATTTTACGGAAAATACCGATAGTCCAGATCACCATCGGCGGTGAAGTCGTGGATCAGCAGTTGCTTGAGGCTTTAAAGCGCGCTTTCCCGAAGGCTCGGATCGCCCATATTTATGCCACGACGGAAGTCGGACGCTGTTTTTCGGTCCACGATGGTCTCGCGGGGTTTCCAGAGCAATACCTCCAGCGAGCTTTTTCTGATGGAACCCAATTAAAAATAGAAGAGGGAGAGCTCTTGGCGTGTTCCCGAAACGCCATGACTGGGTATGACTCAGGTAGCAACGCTGAAATCGCTCCATCTGAATGGCTACCTACCGGAGATCTCGTTCAAGTTAAAGAGGGCCGCGTCTTGTTTATCGGCCGTAAGTCAGACGTGATCAACGTAGGCGGAAGCAAAGTGCACCCTGCAGAGGTGGAACGAGTGATTCGAAGTGTGCCAGGCGTGTTGGATGTGCGAGTTTACCCAAAGCGATCCTCGCTAACAGGTAACCTGGTCGCGTGCGAGGTTGTCAAGCAGCGAGAGGCAGACTCGAATCACCTGACTGCGGCCATTTTTTCGCGTTCCTCGGCCGAACTATCCTCGTACAAGCGTCCTAGAATCATCGAGTTCGTAGATGAAATCCTACTCTCAAACTCTTTTAAGATAATGCGGAGGCAAACTTGAAAAATACAGACGGCAGCACGCCGCACATAATCGTGAGCGGGGGGAGCAGAGGCCTCGGAAAAGGAATTGTCGAAGCTCTACTTACCGCCGGCTATCGAGTAAGCACCTTCAGTCGGAAAGCTACTCCGTTTACCGAAGCGACCGCCGCTAATCCGGCTTTTTTTTTCGAGACGGCCGATATTTCTGATTCGGATTCAGTTACGGCGTTTGCAAAAACAGCACAAACAAAACACGGAACCCCTTTTGGGCTGATCAACTGTGCGGGGATCGCCAGGGACGGTGTGATAGCCACGATCAAAAATGAGCAAGTTGGTGAATTGCTGGCCGTAAATCTGGCTGGAACCATTCATCTCACACGCGCCGTCGTCCGGCAGATGCTACTGTCGAAGTCGGGTGGATCGATCATCAATATCTCCTCGATTATCGGTCTCCGTGGTTACAGTGGGCTTGCTGCCTATGCGGCAACTAAAGGCGGAATGGACGCCATGACGAGGGCTTTGGCAAGAGAACTTGGCCCCCGCTCGATACGCGTCAATTCGATTGCCCCTGGATACCTGGAAACTGAAATGATTCATGGCCTGGGAGAAGGACAGAAACTGCAGATTATTCGCCGAACTCCCTTGGGGAGACTGGGCAAGCCGGAAGATGTTACGGGGGCGGTGCTGTTTTTTCTCTCCGCCGCCTCGGCCTTTATTACGGGCCAGGTCCTCACAGTTGATGGCGGCATAACTTGCTAGAAAAGCGGAACCTATCAATGGCTTGTTTTTTAATAATGAGACAAAAATGAGATCCAAAGTGAGTCGTTCTCAAAATGAGGGAACGACATGGACAAGAGAATCCGACGGGTGTTCACCCCGAAACAGAAATTCACGATATTGAAAGACATTGAGACGTTTCTCGCAGTGAGGGAGGGGTTAAAGAGATACCAGCTCTGTCATTCGGTGTATCAAAAGTGGAAGCCGCAATTGGCAGGGGGGCAGGCTGTTCTGCGGAACAGCAAACCACTCAAAGCCCCCAACTTTCACTAGCTAGAAGCCGAGAACGAGAAGCTCAAGGAGTTCGTGTCCAATCATCATGGATCATCTGTGAGTTAAAAAAAGAGATGAACTTGGACTGAAGGCAGGGGGAGGACTGGAGAGCACACAGAAAACCGCCATTCTTCAGATGGTGGAGAAGGCACGACAGCATGGATGACGGGGGTGAGATCTTGGCGACACTATGGATTGCACGAGCCACCTATTTCCGATGGAAGCAGGAGGTAGGTCGAGGAACACGTCCACCTCGGCTGGCGTATCATTCTCTCCCGAAAGAGCAGCACCGGATCAACGCGATGAAAGCGGTGCATTCAGACTATCGGCATCGGCCCATTCAAGGCCTGTTGCAGGCTGAAGCGTGCTATATGTCTTCTTCAGCCATCTATCGGCACCTCAAGAAGCCGGGCCAGGTTGAGCCCTATGTTCGGCGTGAGGCTCCGTGGAAGTATCCACGCTACGAGATCCGGCAGCGGAATCTGATGTGGGACAGCGACTGGATGAAGCTGAGCATCGGGCATGTGCGATGGTATATGCTGACCGTCATCGATTGGTTCTTTCGGTATTTGATTGCTTCGATGGGGTGCCTACCGTCAACACCTCCCAAGTGCAGGCCCTCTATCGACAGAGATTGCGGACCCAAGGGATATCTTCGAAGGCCTCTACTAAACCGGCTTCGAGTGGATCGGGGCTTACCGAATACGGCATGGGTGACGAAAGTCTTCAGGGTCTCGGGGCAGATCTCTCCTTTACCCGAGTCCGCCAGCCCACAGATAACGCCATCACGGCACGGTTCTACGGCAGCATTAAACAGGGGGAGATTTATGTGGTGGGGAATTATCCGGATGAACGCTCAGCCCGCGAAGAGATCGGGCGCTATATCACGGATTACAATCATCGACGCCCTAATCAGAGCTTGATGAACTTTACGCTGGGCTATGTGCATCAGATCAATAACAAAAACAGCCTTTTGGCAGAAACGACAAGCCCTCAAGCAGGCGGCTTGGCAACGACGGTGGGCCTACTAGATTCAGACGACTCAGGCTCTCCCAGTGAAAGAAACGGGGGGATGCTCGGATATGGCCAGAGGGGCGATCGTCGATAATCGGCCAAATAAATCTGGAAGCGGGTTTTGAGCGGGAAGGGGACCAAGAGACCACTTCCATCCAGTTAGGAGGGGTATCCCCTGACAATGACTCACGAAACCATCTTGTTTTGTCTCAATAAGAAAAAACCAGACACAATGGCGCCCCTAGCAAAACTCCCAAAAAACACCAATGACTCGGGTGCTGCGGTGGCCGCCATGTTTCTTCAAGCTAGCGACATTCCCGAGCTGAGTCGTTTTCTTGCAAACGGATTTAACTTGCCTGTCGACTGCGAGCTTTTTTCGCCTGATGTCCTACGGTGGAAGTATCTCGACTGTCGGGGCACTGCGCTGTCTTCACGCAGTCTTATTGTTCGCAAGAACGGAAATATTATCGGGCACGTAGGCTTGTGTACTACATCGTTCATTATCCCCGGAGAACCTCCCCAACAAATTGACTCGGTTCATCTTATCGACTTGCTGGCTTCGCGGGACTATCCGACGGTTGGACTTTTTTTAATGAAGCACGCTTTCCGCAAGATCTCCACCCAGTATGCGATTGGGATGAGCGCTGAGGCGCGGAAAATCGCGAGGATACTGGGCTACCGAGTGATCTGCAATGTCCCCATCTTCTGCAATATAATTCGGCCTCTGTACCGTTTAAAAGCCGAACCATCAACGTTACGAAAATACCTTGGGGTGGGAAAAGACCTCGTCAGCGTACTATGGTCTTGCTCGCGCCCGCCGCAGGTTAATCTCCGTCTTTGTCGCGTCGATGTTTTCGGCGGAGAAATCGAGGGCATCATCAGGGCCTGCAAGCGTGAGTGGATTTATACGGAGCGCTCCAAGGAGCTCTTAAACTATTTTTTACGGTATCCGAAGGGCAATGTTACCGGTTGGCTCCTGCACGAAGGAACTATTCCCGTCGGTTTTGCAATCCTGAGTATTTCCGTTGAAGGGCGGATCCGTAAGGCTAAGATCGTCGATTGTTTTCTAAATTCGGGGGATCCAGAGAAATGGCATTCGGCGGTGGAGGCACTATTGCAAGAGTTGAAAGGGCGATCTGTCGACCTAATTACCTCCTATGCGACCGCTCCAGAGATGCTCCAGGCTCTTAAGAATAACGGGTTCTACCAAAGGGATTCCACCCCGTTCTATTTGAGAGATCCGAGTCAACTCATCCCTACAAATCTTTCATTTTATTTTATGCCGCTGGAGGCCGACCATGCGTATCTCTAAGAGCGAGATTCTAGCCGGGCTACTATCTAAGTCTGGTCTACTTCATGTTCTTGAAATCGCGGCCCAACGTCCGTGCATTCTAGTTTTGAACTATCACCGGATTGGGACTCCTGCAGGTAACAGGTTCGACGATAAAACCTTCTCGGCTAACGAACAGGAGTTTCGGACTCAACTGGAATATATCAGCGGTAAGTTTGACCTTATGACCCTCGAGGAGTGTGTGCAAAGCGCGGATCGGAAATTTCCCCTTACGAAGCCGTCTGTGATGATTACGTTTGATGATGGTTACAAAGACAGCTACGATTTGGCTCTCCCTATCTTGAGGGAAATGGGAATTCCGGCGACTTTCTTTGTCTCTACCGACTACATTTCTCGAAGGCGATTGCCCTGGTGGGATTGGATTGCTTACTTGATCAAGAAAGCCTCCGGTACCGCCATAAAAATGGACTACCCCACGTCTCTCAATTTCGACTTCTCCGAAACTGGTCGAAGCGGGGTCATTCAGGAATTACTGGTTATTTATAAGCGACACCCCAATCTTGATACAGAACGATTTCTGACCCACTTAGAGGAACGGTGCGGATTTAAAGGCGACTGTAACGCGATAATTGGAGACTTGTTTATGTCATGGGATGAAGTGGTGGAACTAACCAAGAATGGAATGTCGGTGGGCTCTCATACCTGTAGCCATCCCCTCCTATCCAAACTGACTGAGACGGAACAAAGGCAAGAGTTAGTTTCCTCGAAGAATGAAATCGAAAGCCACTTAAACCAGGAATGTTCCTCGCTTGCATATCCTGTCGGAAGCCCACCTCCCCCCTCTGGTGCCTTTAGTGAATTGACGAAGCGCATTGCGAAAGAGGTTGGGTATCGGATTGCCTTCTCCTTTTACGGCGGCATTAATCGGACCGCCCATGCGGATCCTTTCGACATCTATCGTATTGGCGTTAACTACTTAGATAGCCTTTCCCTGTTCAAGGCGCGAACAATGTTATTGGCGTCCAGGGGTATATTCAAGTTCTAGCAGTTCTCATTCGCTACGCGGACTGGATGTAAAACGCGATTGGGGCCATGGCAATTGCGGGAAAGTTTCATGTCCAGATGGATTCCGCGAATGTTGGTGTCAAAACCACCACCCAAAATTCGGTAGACGAAAGGCTGAAAGCGGACTAGGGCTCCGATTAGGGTACTCTAAAGAAGTAAGTTCCGAATCACCTTAGGATCAATTTGCGATCCAGCAATCAACTGTAAGCTTCCTCGTTAAGCGGACAGTTCGTCAGTAGAGTTGTTTGCTGTTGGTTGGTGATAGGTAACAAGGGGGCTGTCCCCTGTGAGGCGTCATGGGGCCGCTGATCATTGTGACGTCTCCCCCAAAAAGGACAGCACTTCAGAACCAGAGTAAAATGGCGGCTTCGGTGGTTCGACCCGATAAGGAGGGGATCCATGAAGCGCTCAAAATTCTCGGAGGAACAAGTCATCTATGCCCTTCGCCAAAGCGAAGCCGGGACCCCGGTGGGCGACATCTGTCGGCAACTGGGTGTGGCGGAGGCCACGTTCTATGTGTGGAAGAAAAAGTACGCCCATCTCGGGGTGAGTGAACTCCGCCGGTTGCGTCAGCTGGAAGAAGAGAACACCCGCTTGAAGCGGCTGGTGGCCGATCTTTCA
>JAGQKG010000018.1 GCA_020430245.1 Nitrospira sp. | reverse complement strand
AGGATTGGCCGAGGACCTGAGAAAACGGCTCAAGACCGGGGCCAAATTTGCTGACCTGGCGAAAGAGTTTTCGACCTGTCCAAGCGGTTCCAAAAGTGGTGATCTGGGGTGGTTTGGTCCGGGCAAAATGGTCAAAGCCTTTGAAGATGCAGTCAAACGCCTGGGACATGGAAGTCTGAGCCCGGTAGTCAAAACCCAATTCGGGTACCACATCATAAAAAAAACCGGACAAAAAGAATAAGGCCTGCTTCGGGGTCTGCGTGGCGTAAAGCGGGGGGAAATCTGCTGCGGGTGATTGGGAGATTCCTGGACAGTGGTCTCCTGTATGTGAAGTGGTATGGTCTTTTCATGGCGTGGGTGTTCAAATTCCAACAGCGCGGTTATCCAATACCCATTCACCCACCGGGGACTTAAGTCCTACGGCCAACCAGGTCGTTCGTGTCTCTTGTATCAGGTCAGTAGAAAACAAACAGCTGCCGTTTCATATCCTGAAATACGCGAAATGGATTCTGGTAGCGGCGTGAATGCCCTCTTCTTCCGATGTAACACGTTCGCGATAATTGACCAGGAAAATGGGCAATTGCCGATCCTGAAGAGACCGGCCGCAGGATATGGCCTCACACGATTGGGATGGTGTGGAGGCACACTAGATTACGAAGACAACCCGGTACGCAGGGCGGGCGATAGCAATTGAACGCCTGCTGTCGAACGGGAACTCGCCGGAGCAGATCGTCAGACGCAAAGACAGGTGCGCAGGCTTCAAAGTAATCTCAAACATATCCTGTAGCCTGCCGTGAAAGTTTTCTGAACCCCCACGGCTTCCTCTTCACACACCACATGGGATCCAAAGGCGCATTCCGGCCTTATCGCCAGTTTTCTTCCCTTAAAAACGGAATGCGTTACTTCAAAGAATTACACCATCATGTATCTGAGTGGATACAGGTTCGTATCTGATTTGGATAGCCAATCTGCCGCTCCACCCGTTTATTATTTTCATGAGCGTTCCTTTTGTTTTAAATTTTTTCTATAATTCCGCTTGTTTGTCATGGGTTCGCCCAGTGTCGCTGGGATCTTCCGTTCCGCTCGCATGAATTTTGGATTGTCTGGAGGCATGAACAGAACCGCATCTGTCATTTTTATAATTGAACACAAATGAACCCGTTGAATTGTCCAACCGAACATCTTTTCTTACTCATCAGCAATAAGCTGCGTGCCAAAAGCCTCATCCCGCAGTGGTCTGATTCCAGTGAACCCTCGCGAGTGATTTATGGCCTCTGATAAAAGTGACGACGCAAAAATTCCTCTTACAGGGTTATTGATTCTGTTAACCGTGCTGGGAGGAATTTTGTATTATCAGCAACCCTTTAAAAGTGAGCGGCCCGTTAATGAGCAACAAAGTAAGGCGGTGATCGTTGGCGACAAACGAGTTCAAAGCCGTCTGTGGCAGGACCCTTTCACATCGGTGAAAGCTCATAAAAATGCCGAAGCAGATTCCCGCAAGTCTCAGACTATGCCTATTGCACCCCATCCCCCTTCACCCTCAACCGAAGGATCTCCCACGATTCCCCAGGCAAAAAACCATCATGATTTACGCATTCAATTGAGTGAAATCATAAAGACCACAGGGGAATCCAAACCAACATTTAAAGTCCTGATTGTCGTGACGGAAGGTACCCCATTTGCTTCGGGGACAGAATACCGGTTACGACATCGCTATGCACTCGTCTCTGCTCTCGGAGAGACCGGTTATGTCCCTGAGGCAGGTGAGTTTTTTCGTTATTTTTCCTGGGACCGCATAAGACTTCAAGGAAAAGACATCTGCTGGAATGAGGGTTGTCCATCCCTTGATGTGCCTCTCGAATGGTTTAAACCACAAGTCATGGAAAAAGATCACGTGCTGGTCTTATGGGTCAAGGATCAGGAATTGGATAAAAAGCCATTGGCGTCTCTGGAAGGCCTGGTGGCCGTAGTGAAGGATTCGGCCTCCATCTCTCAAAAAAGACAAGATCGTCATAACTCAGTTGATGCCACGATGTCGTTTACGGTGTTAGGCCCGTTTCATTCCGGAACTTTACGCGCCATGATCAGTGAAGTTCTGGGGAGACATAAAATGGCGCCTCCCTCAAATACCTCTACAGCTGAATCAACACCCATTCAGTACCTTTCCTATTCGGCCACTGCGTCTGAGGCCGTCCTTTTTGAAGGCCTTAATATTGATAAGGCACAGTGTTCTACGGAAGCTCAATGCTGGGAGTATATGAAATCCTTGGGTTTTGATATGCATCGTGTCATAGGAACGGACGAATTGTTGGCAAAGAAACTCGTAGAGGAATTACAACAACGAAGGGTGGACCCTCATCAAGGAGATCATATTGCCTTGATCGGAGAATGGGACACGCTCTATGGGCGGAAACTTCCACTGACCTTTGTTCAGGAGACTAAAGATCCTCAGGCTCTGAATCTTTTAACCAAGATCAAGAATTTGAAAGATGCCAAGTTACTGAATTGGGCCCATCGCTTTAGCTACCTTCGTGGCATTGACGGTGAGCTTCCTCAGAGTGTGAATGCCTCTGGAGGAAAATCCGAGAGTGAGGGAACCGCTTCCCAAAACTTTTTTAAAATAAATAAGAGTCTTGAACGACCCGAAGGCCCGTCCCAATTCGATTATCTGCGTCGTTTAGCATTACAGATCAAAGAGGAAGATCGAAAAATTCGTGAAAAATGTATGGACAAGCCCGGAGAAGGATCATGGCCGATCTGTCCAGGCTTTAAGGCCATGGGTATTTTGGCAGGAGATGTCTATGACAAATTGCTGCTGCTCCAAGCCTTGCGCAAGGAATTCCCCGGCGTCATTTTCTTTACCACGGACCTTGATGCCCGCCTCTTACATCCGGGCCAATATCAATGGACCCGAAACCTTCTCATTGCTTCCCACTTTGGTCTTCGTCTTCCTGATACGGTGCAAGGGTCGATTCCCCCCTTTCGTGATGCCTATCAAACCTCTTTGTTCTTGTCCGCGTCGCTGGCCATTGACCCCGTCACTGTATGTCGGAGGGCCTCCTCATTGTTATCTCATGGAGTATGCGAGAATTCACCAAACACCTCCTCCGATAGTCGAGAGCCAAGAATATTCGAGGTAGGACTCACAGGGGCTTACGACCTGAGTGCCGACTCCGGCTCCATGCATGTTTCAGCACCGGACGTTGAAAATGGAGAGCTCCCTCCCCTCATTAGCTTACGCACATTCGTCCTGCTGGGATGTATTCTTTTGGGTAGTTGGTTGATTTATGCGGCTATGAGTCGGAGAGCCGTGTTTCTTTTTCAAAAAGCGGGTCAGGCCCCCCTTTTCTGGATATTCTTATTCGCAGTCGTCGGTTTCTATGCCTGGCTCTATGTGTCCATCACAAACCAACTCGAGCATGGAGAACCGTTTGTGTGGCTGGAAGGCATCAGTGTCTGGCCAACTGAATTGCTCCGGCTGGGGGCGTTTTTTTTGAGTCTATGGTTTCTTTGCCGGGGATACCGAACCCTTCAGAGTAAATTTCGGGAAATCGAAGCTGAATTTAATCTCCAGTCAGGACAATGTTCCGGATTTTTCGAATGGAAGAAGTGGCTGGAGTTTGGCCCCGATTTTTCAAAAGGGAGTACCCCCCCACACAATACTGTGCATGAAACTTGGCGCGTCTATACATCATTAATGGGCCTACGATGCGCGGGATCTCGGGTTTTCGCCCAGACGGCAGTCTACTTGCTTCTGTTTGCGTTCCCTGTTTTTCTCCTCCTCGGATTTCCAACGACCCCATGTCGTGGTGAGACCTGTTTCCATTGGGATAAGGGCATTCTTATTCTGAGTGTAGTGACCATGTGGTTACTCGTATTTTTTGTGATATATGCGGCACGGCTTGGTGCCCGGATGGTGGATTGGGTGTTACAAACCGGCGTCCAATGGCCCTCCCGGCAAACAGCACGGGCACCATGGTTTCATAGTTCAATGAACGATTCCCTAACCAACATTCAACACAGTCTGCGGTTTTGTGGCCAGCTCACAGAAGTTGTGGGGACTTTAATCTATTATCCATTTATCATCGTGTTGATCATGATTGTGTCACGCTCTTCATTTTTTGATGACTGGGATCTCCCGATCAGCCTTCTTATCGTGCTAGGAAGCAACATCGGACTGGCGATTTTTTCAGCCTTCCATTTTCGACAAACGGCTGAACACGCCCGGGGACGAGTTCTCAATAATCTGTCCTCCATGTTAAGCACGAATTCAGGTTCTAGAGAAAAGTCTCAGGTCCAGAAGGTCATCAACGAGGTCCAGAACTTTAAGAAAGGTTCGTTTTGCCCGTTTGCCGAACAGCCCATTTTGAAGGCCTTTGCCATTCCTTCGGGAGGCTATTTCTTAATGATCTTCATTGAATATCTTGGAAGGTGAAAGATGACATGATGAGTGCGCCTTGAAAACTATCCAACAGGGAGAACCACGATTATTCTCCCCGCTGGATAGATGAAGTGGCGTTAGGCTTCCACGTTTTCCTGGGCGGTGAGAACGAATTTACCGTCGACCAGATCACCGATAATTCGTTGACCATCCCGGGCTTTGCCCTGGATAATCAGCCGCGAGAGGGGCGTTTCGATTTCCTGTTGAAGCAGGCGTTTCAAGGGCCGTGCTCCATAGACCTGGTCGTATCCTCGCGCAGCCAGATCGGCCACAGCCGCGGGAGAGAGTTCCAGGGACATCCGCCGATCCGCCAATCGTACCCTAAGGCGTTCCAATTGAATTTCGACGATTTGCGCTAATTCCTCCCGCTTTAACGAATGGAAGACAACAATTTCATCAACCCGGTTTAAGAATTCGGGACGGAAGTGCTGTTGGATTTCTTTGAGCACTAACGCGCGAATGCCTTCATAGTCCATATTCCGTTGCTGGGCTTCCAGAATCTCCTGACTACCCAGATTGGAAGTCATGATGAGGACGGTATTTTTGAAGTCCACCGTTCTACCTTGCGAGTCGGTCAATCGCCCGTCGTCCAATACTTGGAGCAGGACGTTAAAGACATCATGATGGGCCTTTTCGATTTCATCAAACAGAATAACCGAGAAGGGTCGACGCCTCACCGCTTCGGTTAACTGGCCGCCTTCTTCATAGCCCACATACCCCGGAGGAGCACCGATCAATCGAGCCACAGTATGTTTTTCCATATATTCCGACATATCGATACGCACCAGGTTGGCTTCGTTATCGAACAGGGTATGCGCGAGTGCCCGCGCCAACTCCGTTTTACCCACACCGGTAGGGCCCAGGAAGAGGAACGACCCGATGGGGCGATTGGGATCTTTAATGCCGGACCGCGCACGCAACACGGCTTCGGCCACCGCTTTGACCGCTTCATCCTGACCGATCACGCGTTTGTGTAACCATTCATCGAGGTGCAGCAGCTTTTCCACTTCGCCTTGGAGTAACCGGCTCACAGGAATGCCTGTCCACCGGCTAACCACCTCGGCAATGTCATCTTCATCGACCTCTTCTTTGAGCAAACGGCTGGTTCCCTGCTGATTGGCTAGCCGCTCTTCTTCGTCTTTCATGGATTTTTCCAGTTTGGGCAAGGTGCCATAGCGCAACTCCGCCACACGATTCAGGTCATACTGCCGCTCGGCCTGCTCGATTTGTTGTTTGGCACCTTCAATCTCCTGACGGATCGTCTGTAATTTACCGACAGACGATTTCTCGGCATCCCATTGGGTTTTTAAGTCATTCAGGGCGTCCTGTTTGCCTTTCAGCTCCTGCTCGATCGTGGTCAACCGGGTGCGGCTGGCTGCATCAGTTTCCTTTTTTAAGGCTTCCCGTTCAATTTCCAACTGCAGGACTTTTCGGGAGATCTCATCCATTTCGGCGGGCATGCTGTCGATTTCGGTTCGCAATCGTGCGCTCGCTTCGTCGATGAGGTCAATCGCTTTATCAGGGAGGAACCGGTCTCCGATGTATCGATTGGACAGGCGTGAGGCGGCCACTAATGCCGAGTCTTTGATACGCACTCCATGATGGACTTCATACCGCTCCTTTAATCCACGCAGGATGGAAATCGTATCTTCCACCGATGGCTGATCGACCACCACCGGTTGAAACCGCCGTTCTAACGCCGCGTCTTTTTCAATGTGCTTCCGGTATTCATCCAATGTAGTGGCCCCAATCAGATGGAGCTCACCCCTGGCCAACATCGGCTTTAACAAGTTGGCGGCATCCATGGAACCCTCCGCCGCTCCGGCCCCCACGACCGTATGCAATTCATCGATAAACAGCAGGATCTGTCCCTGAGAGGCTTGAATCTCCTTCAACACGGCTTTTAACCGCTCTTCAAACTCCCCACGAAATTTGGCGCCGGCCACCAGGGCGCCCATATCGAGCACGATCAAGCGTTTATTCTTGATTCCCTCCGGTACATCTCCTTTTATAATTCGTTGTGCCAGTCCTTCGACAATGGCCGTTTTCCCTACTCCCGGTTCTCCAATCAGGACCGGATTGTTCTTGGTGCGGCGGGACAGGATTTGCACAACACGGCGAATTTCTTCATCCCGGCCGATCACCGGATCCAATTTACCCTGGCTTGCCAACCGGGTCAGGTCACGACCATATTTTTCTAATGCCTGATACGTGCCCTCCGGATCCTGGCTGGTCACGCGTTGATTACCACGAACCTCCTGAAGGCCGGCCAGGACCTTGTCCCGTTTAAGGCCCATCGTCGCAAATACGCCCCCTTCGGCCACCATGGCCAGGATGACATGCTCAACACTCAAATATTCATCACGAAGTTCCTTCATCTCCGTTTCAGCCTGGTTGAGCACTTTTGCCAGACGCGGAGAGAGGTGGACCTGCCCCGGAGGCGCCCCACTCCCCTGAACCTGGGGCACTTTCTGTAGCGCTTGTTCTGCGGCATTTTTGACGGCGGTGGGCGAGACACCGGTATGCTCTAATATCGGGTGAGCCAATCCACCGGATTGCTCCAGCAAGGCCACCAGGAGATGCTCCACATCAATCCCCTGATGGCTTCGTCGCATCGCGATACCTGAGGCAGCCTGCAAAGCTTCCTGCAATTTGATTGTCATCCGGTTAAGGTCCATTGGCTTCCCCCTCAATAAAGACAGTATAGCTAAAGAATTTATCTTTCCCTATCAAGATAATAATCCCGAGTTGAATTTCAACCCCTTAGGACTGGTTCACACTCGAGATTCTTCCTATTCTCTGCAACACGTCGGTCAAATGAGACGAAAAAAACAATTCCAGGGAACACGTATAGAGCAGCTAGGGCGATGCGGAACACAGGATGCGTTCGTACAACTGATGTACGGTGGTGGTATGTCGGCGATAGTCGTTCAGGAATGTCTCCGTGGCCTTTCCCACGGTTGCCTGTTTGAGGTACCCCATTCTGACGGCACATTTGGCAATCTCCTCCGTCTTACTGGGGAGCAAATGCGTTTGAAATTCATGGACCATTTGAAGTTTGTGTTCAAGATTTCTCAAAAACACATACGACTCTTTCAGCAGGCGTGCCTCCTGGGTTGTCAGTTTCTCAATGCGGGCCAACTTCACCAAGGCTTTGAGTGTTTGCCGATCACGGATTGTTGGATAGGCCCGCCCCCAGCGCAGCTGAAGGGCTTGCACAATAAATTCAATTTCCCGAATGCCTCCGATGCCCAATTTAACATGCCGGTCAACTTCCCCTCGTCGAATCATCTTGACCAGAATTTGTGACCGGAGTGATTGAATGGCCGGAAAGACTTCACCTTGGTTTTTGTCATTCCCATAGACAAAGTTTGTCAACCCCTTGATTAATGCCTGCCCCACACGGAGATTTCCCGCAATGGGTTTGGCTTTGAGAAACGCCAGTCGTTCCCAGGTTCGTCCTCGACCTGCATAATAATGAAGCGCGTCTTCAAGAGAGGAGGCCAACGGCCCGACCATCCCTTCCGGACGGAGACGGAGATCGACTCGAAACAAGGCCCCTTCCGCCGTTGGCGCCGTTAAGACTGCCGTGAGTTCCCTGGCCAGGGTTTCACAATACAGTGCCCGGGCAATACTGGTTTGCCCCCTCCCCGCTTTCGTCTTCCCTTCTGGCGCCTGGTACACATAAATGAGATCGACATCCGAGCTATAATTGAGTTCCCAGCCTCCGAGTTTTCCCATGGCCAGCACGGAAAAACCGCCTACATTTTTTCCGGGCGATGCCCCCCCTCCAAAATCGCCATACCGCTGCGTGAACTCCCGATTCACCAGTTCATAAACCGCGTGAATCACTGTTGCGGCAAGATCCGATAATACCGTATAGGTTTCCACCGGCGTGGCTATGCCTAATAAGTCACGAATCCCGATTCGTAGCATTTCACGCCGCTTCATCCGTCGTAACGCTTCACATTTTCCCTCAAAACTTGTCACCGCACCGAGGGCGGCCTCCACGTTAGCCTCAAGAGCACTCCGCGTCATCCGCCGTCGCAGAATCCCATCATCTTCAATCCAATACACTAATAACGGATCACGAATAAATGTTTGCGCCATGGCTGGACTATTCCCGAACGCCGTTCCCAACACCTCGATCACGTGCGGGACCATCGCTAAATATTGAAACAACTGGAGCCGTTGGATACCCGAATCCACATACCGTTCCCATTCATTGATGGCTTGATCCGGATCGGCCGTTCGCGCAATGCTGCGTAAGACCGCGGGCAGAATGGCCGCCAGGGCTTTCCGAGTGGCCGGTTCCCCGGCCATGGTCTGAAGGTTCTGGTCGGCTCCCTTCCAATCCTGCAGGCCATAGGCCTGAAGAATTTTCGCTACGACATGCGATGAAAGTCCTGAAGCAAGGAGTAAAGGCGTGGGATCGGGGAGAGGAACAGAATGGGAATCACCCTCGGAAGCTGCATGTGGTTTGAAAGCGGTCATCGTCAACAGGAAAATTATACGGGAGACCACCAGACCTTACAATGCAACATTTTTTCAGTATACTCGAGCACCATGAACGACTCAGAACAGATCCAGTCTTATCAAACCCAATGTCCTCATCTTCGTCCGGCCTTGATCAGAGATTTTGTCCAGCAGATGGACCAGGATTATTTTGAGAGCTTCCCTCCCGCCGCTATTCTGGAACATTTAGGTCTGGCAAACCAGCTTACCTTTGAACGCCCATGTGCCATCTCGATCCGGACTCTACCCACCCGTCAATATCAACTGACTCTGGTGGGTTACGACTATTTTTCAGAATTTGCCACATTCTGTGGCATCCTATCGTCCTTTGGGCTGGATATTCGCGAAGCCACGATTTTCACCTCGCTGGAGACCACGTCCCCCACTCCCCCATCCATAAAATCATCTCCCGGACATAAGCCCCTGGGTTCATCCACGCAGGCGACTCGGGGATTGACCCGAAAAATCGTTGTGGATGTCTTTCACGTGCAGGCCATTGAAGACCGGAAATTTGACGAACCCGAACAACGTGAGTTTCAAGAGATGGTGACAACTCTCCTCCTCCTTCTTCAAAAGAATCACATCCGGCAAGCCCGTCGCCAGGTGAATCGCCGGCTCATTGAGACTTTAGGGAACATGCGTCAGAAACCGACGGAGATGGTCCATCCCGTTCACATTTCTTTTTCAAACCCGCGCGCCAGCCATGAAACGATTCTGGATATTAGCTCCACCGATACGCCGGCATTTTTGTACACCTTTGCCAACGCCCTGGCCATGCGCGGCATTTATATTGTGAAAGCCAAGATTGAAGTTGCCAAGCATCGCGTACGCAATCGCCTGTATGTCCGCGGGCGGCAAGGTGGAAAAATTCAAGGAAAAGGTGAACAACAGGAATTGCGAACGGCGGCCACCTTACTCAAAGAATTCACCCATTACCTGAGGTGGGCGCCGGACCCAGGGAAAGCTCTCGATCATTTTGATCAATTTCTCGATCAATGGTTGGAACAGGCCAATACCTCATCGCATCTCACCAAACTGAGCCAGGCTTCCACTCTGGAACGACTGGCTCAACTCTTTGGCAGCAGTGATTACCTGTGGGAGGATTTACTTCGCCGGCAGCACAACAACTTGTTGCCCATGATGAATCAGTACCAAAAAGGCCCCCTGATCCGGTCACAATCTACCCTCAGCAAGGCCATCGAGCCGTTACTACTCAAAGCCAAAACTCCCGCTGACAAAAAACATCGTTTGAATCAATGGAAAGATGAAGAGCTCTTTCGCATCGACATGCGTCATCTCCTCGAGAATAGTTCGCTCCCACAGTTTTCCCAAGCCCTGACCAATCTGGCTGATGTCATTCTTAACCAGGCCCTTCTGCATTCTCAACAGGTGATCAATCCGAAAGCCTCCCTCACCACTCCTCCTTCAATGGCGATCTTTGGATTAGGGAAACTTGGGGGTGGTGAATTAGGTTACGCCTCAGATATCGAGATTCTGTTCGTCTATCAAACGCCGGCCAAGGCCCGGCGCGGTCAGACAACGCGGGCCTCATCAGATTATTTTGAACGCTGGGCGCAGGAATTTCTCCAATGGATTGAAGCCAAACAGGAAGGCATTTTCCACCTGGATACCCGGCTTCGTCCCCATGGAGAAAAGGGGCTCCTGGCCAATTCCCTCGAAGAAATTCAGCGGTATTATGCGTCAGAGGGTGGAGCCGCTCCATTTGAACGACAAGCCCTTATCAAGCTTCGCTTTCTGGCTGGCAATCGTGCGGTGGGAAAAGCTGTTGAGCTACATCGTGACCAATTCGTCTATGCCCCCGACTCATGGGATTTGCAAACCGCCCTCCGTCTTCGTGAACGTCAGACCAAAGAATTGGTCCGACCGGGAACCACCCATGTCAAATACGGGGCCGGTGGTCTCCTTGATGTGGAGTATACCGTGCAATATCTTCAACTCATGCACGGGCATGATCATCCCTCCATTCGCACTCCTAATACGCTCGAGGCTATTGATCACTTAAGCGGGGAAGGACTGGTCGGTCTTGAGGAAGGGGCACAACTCAAAGACCACTACCTGTATTTCCGACAACTCATTGATGGCCTCAGAATTGTCCGTGGCCATGCCCAGGACCTTGTTCTGCCTCCATCCGGTTCCGATGAAATGGTTTTTCTCGCCCGCCGGCTGGGGATGCTCACCACAAACTGGCTTCAGGGAGCCGACGATCTGGAACATGCCATCCACACCAGAATGACGAAAATTCACGAACAATTTCTTCAACGTTTTCCTAAACAATAACGCCCGGACATCTGAAGGATTGGTTCATCCCCTTCATCTCGACTCCCCGGGCATGAAAAAACCGTAGACCTTCCCCGCAGACACGCGGGGAAGGTCATACTCAGCACTTAGCAATCAAAGTACATAAAGTATTCATGCGGGTGCGGCCTGACCCGAATGGCATCGATTTCATTGGACCGTTTATAGGCGATCCAGGCCTCAAGCAGATCCTCGGAAAATACCCCCCCTTTCAAGAGAAATTCATGGTCATCCTCGAGAGCCTTTAAAGCCTGCTCCAGACTCGAGGGCAATGAGGGAATATTTCCTAATTCTTCCGGCTCTAAATCATAGAGATTTTTATCCATGGCTTCGCCCGGATGAATTTTATTTTGAATGCCGTCTAATCCGGCCATGAGCATGGCACTGAAAGCCAAATACACATTACAGGATGGGTCAGGGAACCGAACCTCAATACGTTTAGCCTTGGGACTCGGCGAATACATGGGAATCCGGATGCCCGCCGAGCGGTTCCGGCTGGAATAAGCCAACAACACCGGTGCTTCAAAACCCGGGGTCAGCCGTTTGTAGGAATTCGTGATCGGGTTGGTGAGCGCAGCTAATGCCGGACCATGTTTGAGTATTCCGCCGATATAATACAGGCACAGCTGCGAGACACCTGCATATTCCTTCCCGGCAAACAGAGGTTTCCCGTCTTTCCAGATACTCTGATGCGTATGCATCCCGGTGCCATTATCCCCATAGAGTGGTTTGGGCATGAAGGTCACGGTTTTGTTATGCCGACGTGCGACATTGCGCACGATATATTTGTACATCATCATCTGGTCGGCCATCTTGACCAGGGTATCGAATCGAAGGTCGATCTCGGCTTGTCCCCCTGTGGCCACTTCATGATGATGTTTCTCCACCTTGATCCCCGCTTTTTCCATTTCCCGGCACATCTCCGAGCGGATATCCTGTTGGGAGTCGACCGGAGCCACAGGAAAATATCCTTCCTTGTGGCGCGGACGGGATCCGAGGTTGACTCCGTCTTTCCCTGAATTCCAAATGCCCTCTTCCGAATCGACGAAGTAGTAACCGGAGTGGCTGTTTTGATCGAACGACACATGGTCAAAAATGAAGAATTCTGCTTCAGGGCCCCAATAAGAAACATCCCCGATTTTGGTGCTCTTGAGATATTGTTCAGCGCGAAGGGCCACTCCGCGTGGATCCCGCTCATAGATGGTCCGGGTAATCGGATCTTGCACGTCCCCCACAATGCTTAAGGTCGGAATCTCCGTAAAAGGATCCATGCAGGCGGTATTCGGATCAGGCACAATCAACATGTCGCTATTTTGAATCATGCGCCAGCCACGGATAGACGATCCATCAAATCCTGAGCCATCTTTAAATAGATCCAACGTCAACTCTGAAGTCGGAATCGAAAAATGCTGCCAGGTACCCATAAGATCGACAAACTTGACGTCCACCATTTCCACCTTGTTCTTTTTTGCAAAATCCAACACTTCTTTCGCGGTCATTCAATACCTCCTTCGCCAACACATCTGTTTATAAAAAATAATCCCACGCGCTCATCTCCTCAACTGTTTCCACGCAGTCATCCGACGTGGATCGGAGGCCATATCCGGTTCCACTGCATCAAGCTCAGCCACACACTTCCCTATTAGGAATAGGCCCGTTCGTTGTGTTGACTGAGATCCAACCCCATTTCCTCGTCTCGGGCGGAGACTCTGAGCCCCACCGTCACATCCACTATTTTAAGGATGAAATAGGTCCCGATGACAGAAAACGCCAAGGTTACCAAAGCCAATACGACTTGTATACCAAACTGTTCGGGGTTCCCGAAAAAGAAACCCTGCGCCCCGATTGAGGCAAACAACCCTGTCGCCAATATGCCCATAAACCCACCCACGCCATGAATGCCCACGACATCAAGCGAATCATCATAGCCCAGTCGCATTTTCCACACGACTGCGACATAACAGACAGTGCCTGCAACCAGACCAATGAAGAGGGCTGACATCGGCCCGATAAATCCTGCAGCGGGAGTTACCGTGGCCAAACCGGCGACCACCCCACTGGCAACCCCTAAGACGGTCGGTTTTCCCCTATGCACCCATTCAGCCACCATCCAACTGAGTCCTCCTGCCGAGGCGGCCGTGTGTGTTGCAAGAAACGCGGCACCGGCGACACCATTGGCTCCGAGCGCACTCCCAGCGTTAAAGCCGAACCATCCGAACCAGAGGAGTCCCGCACCCAGGACGGTCATGGGCAAATCATGGGGAGGCATTGGCTCTGAACCAAATCCCTTGCGCTTCCCAAGCATCACGGCACAGACCAATGCCCCGAACCCGGAAGAGATATGGACAACCGCACCGCCGGCAAAATCCAAGGCTCCAAGATTGGCCAACCACCCCCCACCCCACACCCAATGCGCCAATGGCGTATAGATCAGGAGAGACCATAAGACGGCAAACAGCAGTAAGGCCTTAAATTTCATTCGCTCGGCCACACTGCCGGTAATCAACGCGACGGTGATGGCGGCAAACATGAGCTGAAAGAACATAAAGACTTGATGGGGCACCGTCGACGCATACACCGGACTCGGATCCATTCCCACACCATTCAGCCCCACCCATGCAAGGCCGCCTATTACCCCTCCAACATCAGGGCCGAAGGCTAAACTGTATCCGCACAGGATCCAAAACAGGCTAATTACACACAGAATGACCATCGTATGCATAATGGTCCCGAGCACATTTTTCCTGCGAACCAGCCCGCCGTAAAATAAAGCCAAGCCAGGAAGCGTCATGCACAACACCAACGCCGAAGACATGAGGATCCAGGCGGTATCTCCCGTATCAATTTTTGGCAAACTCTCTTCGCCTGCCCAGACAGCCAAGGGCTGACTCAAATTCAGACAAAGCAGCAGTCCGGTCAACCTTCCCAGCGTTGAGCGTGGAATGAACAGATTCATTTCCCCTCCTCGAATGAACAATCAGTATGGTAGCGTGGCAATGGTCAGACCGCTCCTTCGCCTGATTCCCCCGTACGAATACGGATAACGCTATGTAACTCCGAAACGAAAATCTTTCCATCCCCAATACTACCGGTTTTGGCTGCACGCGAAATGGCTTCCAGCGCCTCCCCCACTCGCTCATCCGCCAAGGCGATTTCCAGTTTAATTTTTGGGACGAATTCAATCTGATATTCAGTGCCTCGATAGGTCTCTTTATGACCTTTTTGACGGCCGAATCCCTTCACTTCGGTAACAGTCATGCCCTGAATACCCAACTCGATCAAGGCATCCTTCACTTCATCTAACTTAAATGGTTTAATAATCGCTTGAATCAGCTTCATAAAGAACCATCCTTCCATTGGATTAAGACCCTCTGCACAACGCCCTCAGTCGTCGCGGGCAACTGACCCTCCCGACCGTCCCTTGTTCTCGAAACCTTCACATCTCTTTTGTGTGAATTAACCATAGGCCCGTTCCCGGTGTTGGGTAAGATCACACCCGAGCACTTCATCTTCTCGACTGACGCGTAACCCGATTGTCCCGTCAACAAGTTTGAGAATGAGGAAGGTACCGACAAATGAGAATACCCAGGTTGCGCCCGCTCCAACGACCTGAATGACTACCTGCATAGGATTTCCGAAAAAGAGCCCGGTTCCTCCTCCCATGCTGGCAAATAACCCGGTGGCCACTGCCCCCCACGTTCCTCCGATTCCATGGATACCCAGCACATCTAAGGCATCATCATAACCCAGTTTATGCTTTAAAAATACACCCAGATAACACACCACGCCTCCTCCCAAACCGATCACAATCGCCGCGATGGGCCCCACATAGCCGGCGGCTGGCGTGATGGACACCAGACCCGCGACGGCGCCGCTGGCGGCGCCCAACACGGTCGGTCTTCCTCGATAGAGCCCCTCTACTCCGACCCAGGCTAACGCTCCCGCAGCCGTCGCCACATGAGTGGCCACAAATGCACTCGCCGCAACCCCATTGGCCGCCAGGGCACTTCCCGCGTTAAATCCAAACCACCCGATCCACAGTAAACTGGCCCCGATGACCGTAAACGGCAGATTATGGGGGCTCATATTGTCGGTACCATATCCATGGCGTTTTCCTAAGACGAGAGCGCAGGCTAGCGCCGCCACACCCGAACTGATATGGACAACCGTCCCACCGGCAAAATCCAAGTCACCCAATTCCGCCAGCCAGCCACCTCCCCACACCCAATGAGCCAGAGGCGCATAAACGAACGTGACCCATAACACTCCAAACAAGGCAAAGGCACTAAATTTCATTCGCTCGGCAATGGCTCCACTAATGAGCGCGACCGTAATCGCCGCGAACATTAACTGAAACACCATGAAGGCCAAATGGGGAATCGTCGAACCTTCGAGCGGTTCGAGTCCCACCCCGGTCAATCCCAACCACTTGAGTCCCCCAACGACGCCTCCCACATCTGGAGCAAACGCGAGACTATAGCCCCAAAACACCCACACCACACTGACGAGACAAACCGCAATAAAGCTATGCATCATCGTACTTAACACGTTTTTACTGCGGACCATCCCGCCATAAAACAACGCCAATCCGGGTATGATCATGGCCAACACCAAGGCCGAGGACATCAACACCCACGCCGTGTCGCCGGCATTGAGTTGGGACACTCCTCCATCTTCAGCCCACGCGAATGAGCCCAACCCGCTCAATACCAGGACAAACATTAATCCCGAACATATGGATCTACTGGCTATAGGAATATAGGCGTTCATCGTCTTTGCTCCTTCAACCTCTTCTTAAAAAAGGAAAATGGCTTCAACCGCCAGTGTCTGTTGGTTATTGGTCAGAGTATTTCTCCCATCCAAAAAGACATTTTGGTTTGATTTGTCATATCGAAATTCCAAGCGCGTGATCAGGGAAGGAGTCGGCTTATATTGAAGGGTCAACGTGTTCTCCCACAAAGTCTGTGCGATAGGAGCTGACACGGCACAGACATTCGCATTTCCACCGGATCCGGCCGTCCCCAAACAACTTTGATCGCCTCCGGCGTCCTCCCAAATTTCTCCACGAAAACGGAGACCCCATTGTTCATTAAAGTCATAAATGGCATACCCCGCTATACCATCCCAACGGGCATTGCGACCCGAGCTGATGGCACTCGCATTTTCCTGATTGGCATAATAACCTTCCACCACAAAGCCTAATTGATCAGTGGCCTGGAAGGTCGCATACCCGCCGACAAGGACACGGGTGCCTGAACCGGATCTCGTATTAGAACTCTCTTTTCCAACAATTCCATACATATTCAATCCAAGCTGTTCGGTGGGGTGATAGGACACTAACCCTTCCACAGATTTCGAGGTATTATTATCCTCCGTCAAGCCGGTATACGAATTGAGTGCACTCACGGCAAAGGAAAGCCTTTCGTTAACCGCATACGCTAGACGAATGCCGGTGATCGTAAAGGGCTGACCCAAACCAAACAACCAGGATCGGGAATAATTATTATTGTAGGGACTCTCAATAACCTCATATCCCACCAAGGCATTCATACGTCCAATCCGAATATCCAATCCGTTGCCAACCGGGGCGACATACTGGACATACATTTCCTGGAAATCCACATCATCCCCGATTCGCCCCCCCGTAAATTGCGCATCTTCACCAACATCTAATTTAATTCGAAAGCCGGCACGCTCGACGGGATTGGTCCCGTTGGTCGCTTCCTTTTCAAAAACCAATTGCGCCATATTGGGTCTGAAAGAATTGGCATCCCCGTCAAAGATCCGTAAATCATTGGCATTAGCTCCGGAATTTTTGGGAAAGTTAAAGTTTTGAGTGTAGGATGCCTCCACATACCCATAGAGTTTGAAATCTTCTTTGGTCAACACTGCCGCCTCGCTCACGTTCGATCCGCCAACAATCATAAGCAGCGCAAAACCAAGGCTCAACAACCCTCCGCGGTTACCAACCTTATGTGAGTGGTAAACGGTGATTCCAGCCATTAGGTCTCCAATCATGTAGCCCTCCGTAATTTTGAGGTCGCACCCACCATAATACGACCAGAATTCGACCAGAGTTCTCCCACGCCACCTTACCCAGGTAATGCTCGGTCACGCTTCATTGACGAGACTTTTTGGGAATTCCCCAAGTTCATCGAGCGGGCATGAGTTCAAAAGGCAAAAAAAAATCCCCAACCAATTTTTTGGCTGAGGACTTCATTGTCCGCGTTCTAATGTATGGGGGCCGTCCATGGGACCTCATTGTCCTTGACGACCTATCCTGGATTTTTTACCACCCAAGTCATCATGTGTCAAGAGTGGGGCTCCCAAAATGAGCCCTAGGTCGGTGAAAAGGAGCCGCTTGGTAAAACATCTATAGCTAATTTCCTTCTGAAATTGTTCAGTCCGGATATTGGAAACATGCCAACTCATCCCTTTCCGTGCTTGCCAATCCTCCAATCCCTTGAAAGAATAGGCATTCTACTCAGGCTCGGCTCCTCGTTTGCCTGGGAATTGATACAGGCCTTCAAGAATCTGACTTTTTCTTTCTCTATGTAAGGAGGTCAAGGATGGAATCCTTTGTTTTTGAAAAACTCACACCCTTTCTCGCAGCAAAGTCGCTCCTCATGTTGGAAGTCGGCTTGCATCTTCTTCTCATTCTGGCGATTGCCTATGTTGGGGTACGTGCCATTCGGTTCGGCCTGCACAAACTCGAGATCTTTTTACTCAAAATAAAGGAAAATGATGATAAGAATCGGTTGGCGGCTGAAAAGCGGGTTAAAACTCTCATCGGTTTGCTTCTCACAATCTGTCTCACATTGGTCTGGGTCATTGCCGTCGTGATGGGATTGGATCAAATAGGATTGGACATCACACCAATTATCGCCAGTGCCGGCATCGTGGGACTGGCCGTCGGCTTTGGGGCACAAAATCTGGTTCGGGATGTCATTAACGGATTTTTTATTATTTTAGAAAATCAGGTTCGGATCGGTGATGTGGCCGTGGTCAATGGAACAGGTGGCTTAGTCGAAGCCATCAGTTTTAGAACCATTACCCTTCGCGACCAGGCAGGAACCGTCCACATTTTTCCGAATGGCACCGTCACGACTCTTTCCAACATGACCAAAGATTGGTCTGCCTATGTCATGAATATCGGCGTGGCCTACAAAGAGGACACTGACCGCGTGACGGCAATCATGCGAGAGGTCGGAAAAGACTTACAGCAAGATGATCAATTGGGCAGAAAAATCCTGGAACCCATTGAAATATTGGGTGTAGATGCCTTTGGAGAATCAGAAGTCGTGATTAAAGCCCGGATCAAAACACTTCCCATCGAGCAATGGGGAGTCGGGCGAGAATACCGGCGGCGCCTGAAAAAAGCCTTCGATCAAAATGGAATTGAAATTCCCTTTCCGCATCGCACGCTCTATATGGGAGAGGCCAGCCCGCCATTTCTCGTCAAAAACATGTTGCCTGAGACAGGGAGGCCAACGCCGTAATCAGGAGGCATTAAGGACTTGACTCCTTACTCTCTGGGAGGAGAGAACGGAGCCTTTTGGTGGGGAAAGGCTTTCCAATAGCCTCTCGCCAACAGGCCCCACCCCACAAGAAAACACAGCCCTCCCAAAGGAGTAATCATCCCCAATCCACGTGCACCCGATAGGGACATGACATACAGGCTTCCTGAAAACAACACGATGCCCAGGAAAAAGGCCCAACCGGCCCACCTAAACTGGCGAAAGGGAACATAGACCAAACTCAAGCCCGCACTGAGCATGCCCAGGGCATGGATCAAATGATACCGCACACCGGTTTCAAAAACCCCCAACATCTGTTCAGAAAGAAATGGCTTGAGTCCATGTGCGCCAAAGGCGCCAATCGCGACACCAAGGAAAGCCATCAGCGCCCCACTCATCAATATTGGCCTTGCCATATTTTTTATCCTTTTATGGTGAAAGGGATCTCATTCATGGTGAACTGGTTGTCGGATAGATTCGTCCCCATTGAATCTTTTGCCAGACTCGCTCATGAGCCCAATATAAAAATATTTTCGTGACCAATTCCGTTAATCCCACCGAAGCGGCAAGAAGGAGTTCTCCAGAAAAAATAAACACCAAAAGGGTGGTATCCAACGTCCCAACTGCCCGCCAACTCACACCCTTCACCACACTACGCCAATGAGTTTCCATAGGTTCCTCTTATCGTTGACCTTGCCGCATGAGGACAGCAAAAAATTGACTAAGATTGATTATCCGACGACTTTTTTTTCTTCTGCGTTGCACCTGAGACCGGTTGTGTTTTCATATTGGGGACTATCACTCCCTGCCGGGGGAATACAAAATCTTCAAGAGTGTAATGATCAAGGACCGATGCAATGGCGTTCCGCACATCCAGCATGATGCGCTGAATCGGACACGTCGTCGTTGCCGCATGAGGACAATCCTGACATTTCTGATACGCCGTCTGACTCACACAGGCAATCGGTGCGAGAGGGCCATCCAGAAGGCGAATAATCTGTCCCAAAGTGACTTCACGGGGTGACTTAATTAAATGCACCCCGCCATGAGCGCCCCGACGACTCCCAATCAATCCTGCGTTTTTTAGGGACAACAAAATCATTTCCAGAAACCCCAACGGAATATTCTGCCGCTCTGCCAGGGATTTCCGTTGCACGAGTCCGTGCTCGAACTCCTGAGTCAGCTCAATCATGGCCCGCAAGGCGTACTCGCTTTTTTTAGAAAATCGCATAATACTACATAAAGTTAACTAATATAATGCAGATTAAAGCATAATGCCCTTTTCATTTTCTATCCCGTATAAAAATCATGCGCTTTTCGGAGGTATTTCTTCAGCCAAAACACCCAACCCAGTGACTTTCCAAAGAGGGTGCTCCAAAAGCTGTTCGCCCTAGACAATTTGTCAACGAAACAAACCCGTTGTTGAAGGGAATGCCCCTTAAAGAAAAACCAAGGGATACCCTCTAGTCGCCCATGGGCATGATCCTCGCTCTTTACAACAAAGAGAAAATGCTGCTGTAAGGACAACCATACATTTTGACAGGACGGAGATTGAAAGGATTAGGTGAGAAGCCCATTGCAATCGGGGAAAGGCCCGACAGACCGGTCAAGCGATAACTGAATCTCATTAGAGTTGACCAGGAAGGAGGAACTTCTTGGAAACTGGTGGAGGGCACGGGAGTTGAACCCGCGACCCCTACGTTGCGAACGTAGTGCTCTCCCAACTGAGCTAGCCCCCCACACTTGAGATTCGTTCTCTGTGAAGCGTTGGAAAGAAGAAGGCCTTATGAATTAAAAATTTCTAAATGATTATAACTGACCGTTAGTCGGGTTGCCATCGCTGCCCTATTTTTTTCGGCCGCCCGCAGTCCCTTCACGCACCTCTTAATCGTTTAGTTCTGATAAATTGATCTATGAAAGAATGTGAACCTTGCGCCCTTCCAGATACATCCGTTTTTGTGCCATGAATTGAAGAGCCTGAGGATAGCATTCGTGCTCTTTTTCCAAAATACGTGCGGATAACGATTCAACCGTATCTCCCTCGAGGATGGGCACAGAAGCTTGAACAATAATCGGCCCTTCGTCGACCCCTTCCGTCACCAGATGCACCGTGCAACCGCTGACTTTCGCGCCCCACTCCAATGCCTGCCGTTGTGCATCAAGTCCTGGAAACGCCGGAAGGAGCGAGGGATGGATATTGAAAATTTTCGATGGGTACATCTGAATTAAGACGGGTGTCACAATCCGCATATATCCTGCCAGAGCCACGTATTCTACTCCATGTTGTTGAAGAAGAGCCCCCATCGCCAGATCATAGGCTTCACGGGGTTTGGGTTTCTGGGCAAAAGGTTTTGGGTCCAGATAGACCGTGGGAAGTCCTCGTTCCTTCGCTCGCTCTAAGCCCGCAGCATTGGGCTTATTACTGGCCACGACCTTGAGAGTCGCATCCAACGAGCCACGATCAATGGCATCCAGAATGGCCACCAAATTTGATCCGCGGCCGGAGATTAAGACCCCAAGTGCAAGCGACACAATTTCCACTCTCTAATACGAATAGAAAAGTTTCGGCTCAGAAGACGGACGGTCTCGTACGTCCCCGATGACATAGCCAGTCATCCCTTGTCCCCGAATAATTTCCAATATCTGGCTGGTTTCTTCGTGAGGCCCCACTACGACCAGACCAATTCCCATGTTAAACACGCGAAACATTTCGTCTTGATCAATGGCTCCTGCTTCTTGAAGAACACTGAACAAAGAAAGTGGCGCCCAGGCGCTTCGATCGATGACCGCTTGGCAGGACTCCGGAATGACGCGTGGCACATTCCCGGTAATTCCACCACCGGTGATATGCGCCAGACCGTGCAATCGGCTTTTCGACAATAAGGCTTTGACCAAATTCACATAAATAAGCGTCGGCTTAAGTAACGCCTCCCCCAAGGTACCCGGCAAACCGGGGACCCTGGTCTCAGGAGACCACTCCTTCAGATCCAGGGCGACCCTCCGCGCCAGGGAGTATCCATTACTATGAAGCCCGCTCGACCCGACGCCAATTAACACATCCCCTTTTTGTATTTTTTCCGGTCCCAACATCTCTGATCGTTCCACGACCCCTACCGCAAAGCCAGCCAGATCGTATTCGCCTTGCGGATAACAAGAAGGCATTTCCGCCGTTTCTCCACCGATCAAAGCACACCCGGCTTGCCGGCATCCTTCGGCAATTCCCTGAACTATCGCCTCTCCGACTTCCACCTCAAGATGGCCCGTCGCAAGATAATCCAAAAAAAAGAGAGGCTCCGCTCCGCTCACAATAATATCGTTGACGCACATCGCGACCAAATCAATCCCGATCGAATCATGTCGATTCATTAAAGTTGCCATCTTGACCTTGGTCCCCACCCCATCCGTTCCGGACACCAGGATCGGCTCACGATACCGGTCGGAAGGAAACCGAAAGAGGCCGCCGAATCCTCCGATGTCTCCCATGACTTCAGGACGGAAGGTAGAGCGAACCATGGGGCCGATTCGTTTGACAAAATCATCGCCCCGTTGAATATCAACTCCCGATTCTCGATAGGTGGCCATGACGTATCCTTAATCTCCGGCGTTTGGTTCAGGTGCTGAAAACGTCAATTCGACTAATGTTTCAAGATGTGCCGTTTGAGGAAACATATCAAAGGGTTGCATGCGCTGAACGATATAACCCTTCTCACATAACGATTTGATATCCCGGGCCAATGAGGGGGCGTCGCAAGAAAGATAGAACAGTTTCGGGACTTGCAAGATTCCCAAGCGGTCTATAATTTTTGGATTGAGCCCCGCACGCGGAGGATCCAGAAGGATAACATCGTAGGCGCCTGATTTGACAGTCGTGAGGTAGGATTCGACTGAACTAATCCGCACGCGGCACCCTGTAATCGCATTCATGCGTAATGACTCACGGGCATCGTGGATGGCAAACGGATTCCCTTCCACACAGGTGACCTGAGCACCCTGGCTCGCGAGGCTGAGACCTAAGGGGCAGGTTCCAGCATATAATTCCAAAATCCGTTGCCCTTTCAAGTATCCCAGCCATTCCTCAACCATCTTCCCCAACAATTGAAATACATTCCAGTTGGCCTGCATGAATGATCGAAACCCTATTTTCAAATGCAACCCTCCAAAGGCTTCCCATACATGATCCGATCCCCTTACCATTGGTTCATACCTCATACGACGCCTCGAATCATGATCTGGTGCAACCACGCGCTCATAAATCAACCCTTTAATATTGGGGATTTCAGAACAGGCATTCATCAGATGTTCGACGTGTTCTTTGGTCAATGCTCGGCCGCGGAATACCAACAGACCACCCTCCTCCAGTTGGGACCATCGGATTTCCACACTCTCTAAATTCAACCCCTCAATGACCAAGGAGCGAAGGCTGGACCGGACAGAGTCAAGCATCGATCGCAACATGTCGTCCACCAAAAAACACGTGTCGACCGGGAACAGTTGTTGAGTTCCTGATTCAAAAAAACTCAGAAATAATCCCTCAGGTCGCTCTCCAATCCCCATTCGAAGGACTTGCCGATAGCCATAGGGTCTTGGGGACGGGATCACTGGAGAAATCAGCACATTGGAAATTTTTCCAATCCGACGAAGGGTATCTTCCAGAATCAATCGTTTCTGAGAAAGTTGTTCTTCGTATTGGATATGCTGAAGCTGGCATCCTCCACACCGCCCTACGGCCGGGCAGAGGGGAACAATCCGGCTCTCAGCGGGATCTTGGACCTGGAGGATTTTCCCTTGGCTCACGCCCTTACGCCGACTGAGAATCTCCACCTGAACCGCTTCATCGGGAATGCCACCAGCACACAACACCACCTGGCCATCTATTCGTCCGAGACCGAATCCACCGGCCACCAATTTTTCAATGTGGAGGGGATGGGATGATCCGGGAGACAACATTTCAGAGGAACAAGGGAAAAAAGTCGTGTGAGGATTAATGTTCGGGCCGGAGTTCAACATGAAGGAGCTTAATCTTTCTGTGTAAATGGCTACGCTCGATTTTTAATTCATCAGCGGTTTTGGAGACATTCCAATTATTTTCCCGGAGTTTAAGAGAAATAACTTCACGCTCAAACGCATTCCTGGCTTCCCGGAGTGAGTCATAGTTGGTGCCCACGGCAAGGGAGGGCACCCCACTGGGCACCCGACCCTGAAGAAACATCTCAACATCCGCCGCATCAATAATTGTCTTCGGCACCATGATGAGTAATCGTTCAATTAAATTCCGGAGCTCCCGAATATTTCCGGGCCAATCATGCCGTTGCAAGACCTCCATACCTTGCGGACTAAACTCTTTAGGTTTCATGCCCTGCTCTTCGGAATGCAGTCGCAAAAAATGCTGAGCGAGTTCCGGAATATCGTCCCGACGCTCCTTGAGTGTCGGGACCACAATTGGCAGAACATTTAACCGGTAATAGAGATCTTCACGGAACGTTCCTTTCCCAATCTCTTCCGCCAAATCTTTATTCGAGGCGGCAATGACCCGGACCTGGACATTGATGAGCTTTGTTCCACCAACCCGTGTAAATTGCTGCTCTTGTAGAGCACGCAACACTTTGGCTTGCGTGGCCAAGCTCATGTCCCCAATTTCGTCTAAAAACAGGGTTCCTCCGTCCGCCAGTTCGAACTTGCCACGTTTCATCGAGGAGGCCCCACTAAACGCCCCCTTTTCATGCCCAAATAATTCACTCTCGATCAAGGTTTCCGGAATGGCGGCACAATTAATTTCCACAAAGGAACGATTATGCCGTGGGCTCTGTAAATGAATGGCACGGGCGACAAGTTCTTTCCCTGTCCCATTTGCCCCGGCAATCAACACCCGACTATTGGCTGGAGCCGCCATCGCAATCAGTTCGCGAAGTCGCTCCATCGCGGGAGAAGACCCCACCAATTCAAACCGTCTCTCCACCTGAATTCTGAGATTCAGGTTTTCCTCTTCCAGCTTGCGTTGGTGCAACGCATTGCGCACTAATATGGTGACTTTTTCTAAATCTAAGGGCTTTTCTAAATAATCATATGCGCCCAGTTTTGTGGATTTGACCGCGGTCTCAATGGATCCATGCCCGGACATCATCACGACTAAGATGTTAGGAAACTGGGTACGCAATCGCTTCAAGGTCTCCAGCCCATCCATCTCAGGCATCCAGATATCCAAAATGACTAAATCCGGCACTTCACTTCGGACAATCTTGAGCGCCTCGAGACCGCTCTTGGCCACCAATACTTGATAGCCTTCATCTTCAAGAATACTACTTAAGGTATTAAGAATGGCTGGTTCGTCATCAATCAGACAAATAGTCTCGGCCACAATATGCCCTCCATCAGGTATGTAAAGAATGATCTCTCACGTGCATTACGCAAGATGATCTTTCCGGAGAGAAGACAGTCCAGCCACTGACGCTCCCCTCCCCTACAACGGCAATTCGAATGTAAATAACGCACCTTTTGGATGATGATTCTCCGCATGAATGGTCCCATTGTGATCGGAGATTATACGATGCACAATGGCCAATCCCAACCCTGTTCCCGTTCGCTTTTTTGAAAAATATGGGACAAATAACATTTTGTGGTCATCCGGCTGAATACCGATCCCTTCATCTGCCACTCTCACCACGGCCCGATGCCGCCGCCAATCGCACTCCGTCGTCACCCAAAGACGGCCGTGATCATTCATGGCCTGAATCGCGTTATCAAACAAATTGACCAACACCCGGTGCATCTGTTCCGGATCACAATTCAGAGACGGAAGGTCTTCATCTAATTCGACAATAAATTCAATATCCCGATGAGCACCCGTATAGAGGGAGATCACTTTCTCAATAATGTCATGAAGGGAGGCCTTCCGTATCTGGGGAAGCGGCATTCTGGCATATTTTGAAAACTCATCGACCATACCCTTTAATCGTGTGACTTCGCTAATAATGACGCCGGTGGCTTGATCAAATATTTCATCAAATCCTGTCGATTTTTCGGCATATTTTTTCCGCAATCGCTGGGCAGCCAATTGAATCGGGGTTAAGGGATTCTTAATTTCGTGAGCAATGCGTTGGGCCACCTCTTGCCACGCCGCTGTTTTCTGCGCCTTAATGAATTCCGTCCGATCTTCAAAGACAAACACAAAACCCAGGTCCAAACCGGCCTCGTTCTGCATTCTGGAAATATTGAGGCCTACGGTCAAGAGCCGGCCATTGGGTGTCTCCATTTGGCCATCCATGGACACACTCTCCCTCTGTTCCTGGAGCATCTGGTCATAGGCTTTCTGAAACAATTGCAGGTTGAAGGATTTGAATGCTTCATGGACGGGTCGCCCACGCAGGTCGTCTCCCTTCACGCCAATAATCCGTTCAGCGGAAGGGTTAAAGGTGGAAACCAGACCGGCCATATCGATCGATAACACTCCGGCCGCAATGGTTTCCACCACCGCTTCGGTATAGGCTCGACGTTGATCGATTTCCACATTGGATCGTACGAGCGACATATTCACTTCTTCCAAACTGGACTTACTGGTGCGCAGATCGGCGGTCATGCGATTAAACGACTGGACCAAGGTTCCGATTTCATCCGTCGCCTTCACATCGATACTCACATCCAAATTACCTTTGGCTACCGCCTCGGTTCCTTCAGCCAATCGTTGAATGGGGACCGTAATCCCCCGGGCAACATAAAACCCAAACCAGGTGGCGCCAAATAAAATCAGCACCGTCACCACGGCCACAAACAAATAGGCTCCACCCTTGATCGGATTTTTCATGGAAATGATCTGCCGATATTCCTCGAATTGTTTGGCAATTCCATCCATTTTCATGACCAAGGCTTCCGGCACATAGGACGACACCACCACGACACCAAACACCCGGTCAGTTTGACCATTTCCCCGAATCGGCGCCGCTGCGCGTATAAGTTTCCCTACCGGAGCTTCCTGGGCCGAAGACATGGGCTGACCCGTATCTAACACCTGGAGCACCAATTGCCCCACAGGGAGGCTCAAAACCGCCTCGGACAATCTGGGATCCATTATACGAGCTAAAGTTTCCATTTTTGGCGAAAATACCTCCACGCCCGCTAAATGATATTCCTGTTGCATGCGGGCCATGATGGCTCGCAATAATTCCCGATGTTCCGGTTTTAAAATATCCTCCCGAAAAATTTCCTTGCTAATCGCGCGCGCGGTATCCGCTGTGAGGGACTCTCGTTCCTCCTGATAGAGATGGGCGACTTCTTCCGAGTCCCGTAAGACCTGCATAATCTGATCATTAAACCACACATCGATGACTTCACTGATGACCCCACTGGCCACCAAAGCCAACAGCACGGTGGGAATCAGGGCAAAGCCAATAAAGGCCGCAACCAACTTTGATCGAAACCCCTTCCCCAACAGCTTGTGACGTTTTTCAAAAAAGGCCCGAATTAAATTTCGAGATAACAGAAGGGTAAGCGCCACCAAGCCCACGCTATCCAGGTACACCAGAAAAAGCACCAGGGCATAGCTGGGGCTTGGCAGTATTGAATCCGGTTGCAGGGGTCCTGATAAGCCATACCGGGCGTAATAAAGAGTGAGGGCCAGACAAGGCAACAACAGGACCAAGACAATCCAGACCGGCCTGTAATGATGCCGTTTCTGTTTCGATGCAGAACTGTGAGTAGGAACACCCGACTCGATGGACGCGGACGGTAGCCCCGTTCGAGGAAACTTTCGGGATTCAGTGAGCGGTTCTGAAAGAAGGTTCACGGCATGTCATTGGGAGAAGATCATCCAAGGGCCAGTCAACTATGGTCATTATTGATCAAGAACAGGAACAGCGCAAGATGCGACCACATCCCCACCATTCGATTAGCCTGTCTGCCTATGGGCGAAATGAGAAGCACGCGTCTGGAAGCTTGCGGGAAGGAAGAGGGTTCGCCAGAAATTAGGGAGAAACCGTACTGCCCTTCCCTGACGTGACGCTGACATATTTCATCCGAAGGGTATAGAGCATATCTCCTAAGACGGATGCTTCTTCAGACGAAAGATTCCCTTTGGTCTTCTCTTCCAGCAAAGATAAGATATCCACTATTTCCTTGGCTTGTGGAAGATTCATGGGCGGCGCGGGCTGTTGAGGATCCAAAGACTCTCCCATCAGCATGAGAGAAGAGGTTCCGAGGGAAAAAACAAACGAGGAAAATGATAAGGGAGGATGAGGCGCATGGGATGATTCTGCCGAAGAGAGGGGTTGCGCCATTGAAGACTCTGGCGGTGGTGGCGTAGAAGACTCCGGCACCGATCGCCCTCGTTTATCCCGAATCACAAACCCTGGTTCTTCTTCACTCATCAAACACCTCCTGTAGTGAGAAAACAGTAGCACTAACCGAGGGCCTCTATCAAGAATCAAGGACTTACACTGAGGGAGAAAATGGGTATAATGCCCTCGCATTATATTCAAAATTTTCGGCAGTCCCATGAATCAACCATCTCCAGATTCATCCACCACCGCTCCTCCGACAAAATGTTTGTCGGATTTACTGGCAATCATGTCCAGATTACGTGGCCCAGACGGCTGCCCTTGGGATCGTGAACAAACAAGCCAATCCTTAAAACCCCATCTTCTTGAGGAAACGTATGAGGTGCTGGAAGCCATAGATGCCGGGAAACCTTCCGCCCTCAAGGAAGAATTGGGAGATCTCTTACTGCAGATTGTGTTTCACACACAAATTGCCTCGGAACAGAATCAATTTTCATTCAATGACGTGGCCAACGAGTTAGTCGACAAACTCATTCGACGTCACCCCCATGTTTTTCAACAGACCTCCGATGCTTCCCCTGTCACAACAGCCCAAGATGTGAGCCGGCAATGGGATCAACTCAAACAACGAGAACAGGCCACTCAAGCGGGACCCCAATCATTATTACAGGGGATTCCCAAAATCGCTCCAGCTCTCCAGCGTGCCTTTCAGGTCCAAAAACGGGCCTCTCGCGCTGGATTTGATTGGGAGACCATTGAGCCGGCCTTGGAAAAGTTCAAAGAAGAATTGAATGAATTATATGCTGCCGCTGCGAAAAGTATTCCGTCGTCTTCGGGAGGAACTCTTCGCCCGGAGAACCCGACCTTTCAAAGCTCCGTTGAAGAAGAATTGGGTGATGTGTTCTTTGCGTTAGTCAATGTCTCCCGGTTCCTTCGAGTGAATCCCGAAGAGGCGTTACGCCGTGCCACCAATAAATTTATCTCCAGGTTTCATTTCGTTGAATCACAAGCTGCGTTGGAAGGGAAGGATCTTCGCGACTATACGCTTCCGCAACTCGACAAATGGTGGGATGCGGCCAAACAGCGGGAGCGTCAAGCACCACAGATTTCCGAAAGCATTGAAGGAGCCACAACGTGAGCCAAGAAGAAGAACCAACAGAGGGTCGACGGGTAGGCATCCACCCCCTTATCGTGGTGTTTGGCGTCATTTTTGGTTTATGGCTGTTCATCACGCTCATCATCCCTAAATCCAAAAATTTACCCAATCAGGGACCGGAAACCACACCCAAGACCCCCGTAGGCCTCCACAATATCGTATCGACTGATCTCATTCCGACCTATGAAGCAACTGGAACCGTCACAGACATGAAAGCCATCACCATTCTGGTTCCTCCGGCCACCACAGATAGCCAGGTGGTCGCGCTGTTGCAATATTTCCAAAAAGCCCGTCTGGATAATTCCCTAGACACCCTTTTGCCACCGACCACACCGGGAGACAAACTCGGGGAATTCGCCATTGCCGATATCTATATTTTTTCGGAAACACAATACGGCGTATCCGAATCAGCCAAGGCCTTAGGACGAGGGGCTCATGCCCCTGGGGAATTTTATCCCAGCTCCATTCCGTACGAAGTGGCCATGGAGAATGTCCGCGGCCACTATGCTATTGACCTGTACAATAAAAACTCGCCAGAGCGCGCATCTCTTGGATTTGGCGAGGACGAAACCGGCGTGTATTCAAAACGCTATCAACGCGTCTTCTAACCTATTTAAAATGTCTTTAAAATGTCCGAAGGCACAAAGAGCCTCATGCCATCTGTCAAGCTGGCTCCTCAAAAATTCTCCGACTCTCAGAGGCCTGTCTGATCGTGGATCGCCTTCCGCAGCTCAGCCTGTTCCGCCTTCATCCACTGATCCAGCACACCAAACAGGGAAAGGGAGTCACCTATAAAAGGCCCGATCATCACATCTAATCGATCAGCCAGCAATCCATCCGCGTCGGCAATCTCAAGTTTTTTATCCGCAATGGCTCGCGAAAGGATTTGATTGATCCGAAGCTGTTGCCCAACTGATCCACCAACAATGCCAAGTATCGAATTTTTCAAATAGTCCAGTTCTAATTCGATCGATACTTTCACTCTCACTCCCTGAGCCGTTGCCCAATCAGGTCGCTGAATGGAATAATCATAGGAAAAGGCTGGCTCACGCGGCTCACGATAAGGACCCATCACATTCAAAACAATTAAATCTGACGTCATAACATGCATTCCTTACGATGAATAAGTGGATCTACTCAACAGAAGGCGAAGACACCCGTGATTTAGAGGATATTTGAATAAGGGCACCATTCGAATCCCCTTCCACGGGTCCGGTCCACCCTTGTAATCCATTTTTCAGAAGATAGATATTGGAATAATTTTGTCGACTCAGAAAATCGCAGGCAAGCCGACTCCGATCACCACCCGCGCAATACACTAAGACTTTTTCGGATTTATTCGGAAGTTCCAGCTGATACCGAATTTCTAAATCTTCAACAGGAATTAATGTAGCTCCTGGAATTCGCCGTTTAGCATATTCACCTTTGGTCCGGACATCCAACACGAAAATATTCGATGAAGAGGAAGACGGCATCAGCCATTGGGCTGCATCCGCGTCAGAAATCTCATGATACAGTTGACCATTTCTAATCAACGTATCGGAGACCCGTTGGCCTTGAGCCAAGAGTGCCATCTGAATGCGTAAAGGCTCTATGACAGATTCAATTTTTCCAGGAAACGCCCTCATTTTCTGCTCAAGATCATATTGACCACGTTTCAGGCGCAATAGCTCTTGATGAAGTCGACGAACAGACCAGAGCGCCGCACTTGCGATACATAAACTAAGGACGCCCCCAATGAATTCTAGGCTATTCATTTGCCCCATTCATCTCTTTTTCGAAGAGACGGCTCCTCTCCATTCACGATTCAACCCTCGTTGGTCATTGTGGGTTCACCGAATCTTAAACGGTTCTTTTGCCCTACAGGACGAATGTCTCCCATTTTTTGCGTGAAACACTCCCGCTGTTAATGGACATGTCAAAAAACAGAAAACCACTGTAGGAGAAAAACAACCAGTGGAATATTGCTAACTGGTCGGGGCGAGAGGATTTGAACCTCCGACCCCCGCGTCCCGAACGCGGTGCGCTACCGGTCTGCGCTACGCCCCGATCATTACGAATCTACGGACAAGAAGGGAAAGCCTCATACGGTAATCCATGGGCATCGGCAACGGCTTGGCATGTCACGCGACCATGGAATACGTTCAATCCATTTCGTAGACCAGGATGGTTGCGCAGAGAATCTTCCAACCCTTCTTCGACCAGCTGGACTATAAAAGGAAGCGTGGCGTTGGTCAAGGCTAAAGTCGATGTATAGGGCACAATTCCGGGAATATTTGCGACGGCATAGTGCAAGACTCCATCGACGGCATAGACCGGATCGCTATGCGTGGTCGGGCGGGTCGTCTCTGCGCACCCGCCTTGATCAACCGAAACATCGACCAGAACGGATCCCGGTTTCATATCAGAAATCATGGACCTCGTAATCACCCGAGGAGTTCGTGCCGCAGGAAAATATACGGCACCAATGACAAGATCTGCACGCGTGAGATAGTGCTGAATCATCGACCGCGTAGAAGCCACTGTGACAAGGCGACCGGGATAGTGATCATCCAAAATGCGTAACTGCCATAGATCCAGACTTAATACCGTGACGTTGGCTCCCATCCCCACAGCAATCTTTACCGCAGAGGCACCTACGACACCTGACCCCAATACCACGACCTCCCCTGGTGGAACTCCGGGCACCCCACCTAACAAGACCCCGGAACCTCCACATTGCTTTTCCAAATAATGTGCTCCAATTTGTACCGACATTCGTCCGGCAATTTCACTCATGGGACGTAAGAGCGGGAATTGTCCTTTATCATCCTCAGTCGTTTCGTAGGCGATAGCTGCGCACCCAATGTTTAGCAGTGCTTCTGTCAAGGCTTTGGAGGCCGCCAGATGCAAGTAGGTAAAGACCACATGATCTTTCCTCAGAAAAATCCATTCTTCGGACTGCGGTTCCTTGACCTTCACAATGAGCTGAGCCTCTCCATACGTCGCTTCCATCGTTTGGGCCAGAACTGCACCGGCTTGCCGATAGAGGTCATCACTGAACCCACTCC
>JAGQKG010000189.1 GCA_020430245.1 Nitrospira sp. | reverse complement strand
AATGAATCTTGAGAAAGTTGAGCGTGTATACAGTGCGTACGCATCTGTTTATGACCATACCTTTGGTAAAGTATTTCAGCAATCACGCGAATCGGCGGTGCGAGGCCTTCCTATTGAGCCTGGACATCGGGTTCTTGAGGTCGGCGTAGGCACCGGAGAAGCGCTCCCTCTCTATCCCTCCTGTTGCGAAGTCCTTGGTATTGACCTCTCAGATGGCATGTTGGAACATGCTCGACGTCGGGTCCAGGAGCACCGCTTAAACCATGTGACTCTTAAGAGAATGGATGCCGGGAAAATGGATCTTCCGGATAATCACTATGATATTGTGATGGCGGCCTACGTCGTCACGGCAGTTCCTGATTATCGAAGTGTGGTGGACGAAATGATACGAGTGTGTAAGCCCGGTGGCCGGATCATTATGCTGAATCACTTTAGCAATGGGAATAAAGTGATTGCGGCCGTAGAAAAATGGATTTCTCCCCTGTGTAAGCATATTGGATTCCGAACCGATCTGGCATTGCACACGGTCTTGGAAGGCACGTGTCTGATGGTGGTCAATAAAAAGAAAGTGAATCCTTTACGGTTCTGGCATTTGGTGGAGTGCGTGAACAAGAAGAATGGTCAACCGTCTTTGTTTACCAATGGTTTTGCGTTGAATGGACATTCTTAGACCTTTCCAATTCTTGCCCTGTCCTGTCCCTTCTTATTCCAGTATCTATTTCACTATTCTCTACTGAGCCTCGTGACAAATGGTGTGTCTTCTCCCTCCGATGTGCCTCTCCCTCTGAACCTACCCCAAAAGCTGCATCATGAAGGTTGCCCTCTGCCTCCAGCATGTTTTGTTTGAAGGTCCTGGGGTTTTTCGTCCGGCTCTCGAAACTCGTGGGTATGCTGTCCGAAGTGTGCTGGTGCCTGTTGAGGGTTTGCCTGCAGATCCAGGTGATTTTCTCCTCATCATGGGGGGACCGATGTCCGTTAATGATCGTGAGGCGTGGATTGAGGCCGAACTCCAATTGGTGAAAACGGCACTGGCGCGTGATATTCCGGTCCTGGGCATTTGTTTCGGAGGGCAGTTGCTGGCTAAAGCGTTGGGTGGTTCGGTAGAACCGGGGCCGAAGTTTGAAATTGGTATGGGTTCCGTGTCTCTCACCAATATGGGAAAGAGCGATCCCATCTTGAGTGCCATGCCTCAGGACTTTCTCGTGTTTCAATGGCATGGAGAAGGGATCACTCTTCCTCCGGGAAGCACGCATCTGCTGACTTCTGCTGATTTTCCCGTTCAGGCATTCCGGATGACGGATCGAACGTATGGCCTACTGTTTCATTTGGAATTGGAGGAAGTGGACATGGGGTCCTTATGCCGGGAATGTCCTCAAGATCTTGAGCGGGGTGGAATGACACTGGAGTCAATCCAAGCCCAGTCCCGACCTCATCTACGCAGGCTTCATCAATTGGCTGATCGCTTCATTGAACATTTGATTCGGGTATGATGACATCTGCCTCTTAATTCATGTTCCCATTTCCCGCTTCGAAATGATTTTTTCCGGGACGGTACCGTAACGGGTTCCATATTTGGTACCGTAACAGGTTCATATTCACCAGTTTTTGAAAAGGAGTACGAATTCATGGCAGGGTTTCCTATTCAGTATGCAGAAAGAATCCGCACGCTCCCTCCCTACTTATTTGCCGCCATCGATGACATGAAGCGCAAGGCTATCGAGCGTGGTATGGATATCATCAATTTAGGTATTGGTGATCCTGATTTGCCGACACCTGAACCGATCATTGAATCATTACGACGCGCTGCGGGGAATCCCAAGCACCATCAATACCCGTCGTATGATGGCATGTTGTCATTTCGGACTGCAGTCGCCGATTGGTATCAACGTCGGTTTGGCGTGACCTTGGACCCCAAAACAGAAGTTGTGACACTGATCGGGTCGAAAGAAGGCATCGGCCATATACCGTTGGCTTTTATCGACCCGGGAGATATCGTGTTGGTTCCGAGCCCCGGATATCCGGTGTACCCCGTAGCAACCAGTTTTGCCGGGGGGATTTCCTACACCATGCCGTTGACGAAGGAGAATGGGTTTTTGCCGGACTTGTCTGCCATTCCCAAGGATATTGCCCAAAAAGCCAAAATGATGTTTCTCAACTCCCCGAATAATCCTACGTCGGTGGTGGCGAGCAAGGAATTTTTTAAACACGTGGCGGATTTTGCACAAGAGCACCAAATTATTGTCTGCCATGACGCGGCCTATTCCGAAATTTATTATGACGGCAAACGGCCAGCGAGCTTTTTGGAAGCAGCGGGTGCAAAAGACGTGGGGGTGGAATTCCACTCGCTGTCCAAAACTTATAATATGACCGGTTGGCGCATCGGGTTTGCCGTGGGGCGAAAAGAAGTTATCGCGGGTTTGGGAAAGGTCAAAACCAATATTGATTCCGGCGTGTTTCAAGCGATTCAGGAAGCAGGCATGATTGCGTTACAACTGGATGATTCGGTGACAGAAGGCTTGCGATCGATTTATCAAGAACGGCGGGATGTCCTGGTACCCGGATTGAAATCCATGGGATTGGAACTGGATTCGCCTCCGGCGGCGTTTTACGTCTGGATCGGTGTGCCGAAAGGATTTACCTCGGCATCTTTCACGGCGCATCTTATTGAGAAAGCCGGAATTGTGACCACGCCTGGGAATGGATTTGGCGATCCGGGAGAAGGCTATATCCGGATGACGGTCACGACCACCAAAGATAAGTTGGCAGAAGCGGTAGAACGAATGAAAAAGATTGGCTGGTAGGAAGCGATTCATTTTGGTGGGTCTGCGAGAAAAACCAAATGTCTCAAGAAATTGTGTTTATCGCATTTGGCTCCAACGCTGGAGATCGTCAGGAATTGTGTGACCGGGCGGTCGCCCTGATGAATTTGCTCCCTCGTTCTCGTGTGACCGGCGTGTCCTCGTATTATGAATCTGAACCGATTGATCCACAGGGAATCTTGGGGCCTACCTGGTTTTATAATGGTGTGGTGAAATTGGAAACCTCACTGAGTGCTCAACGACTTTTGGTCATTCTTCAGGAAACCGAACGAGCGTTGGGCCGTGAGGAAGAAAACCGTCGAGGCCCCCGCACGATGGATTTTGACATTATATTTTTTGGCCAACAGGTGATCGAGCAATCAGGACTCACTGTTCCCCATCCGCGCCTCCATCAGCGACGATTTGTCTTGGAACCCCTTGTGGAATTAGATCCTTCCTGGAATCATCCCGTGTTTCACCGTTCGGTGAAAGAGTTGTTGGAATCTCTTGCAGATACCAGTCGGGTCAACAAGTTGAATCTCCTCCCAGGGGCGAAGTATGGTTCACGACAGGCCTGCATGGGGCCTTCAGCCTGATCCATGCGCGTCATCCATTCTGTTCGAAATCTGCATAGCTGGAGAAGAAAACAGGAGTCGTTGGACGGCCCAATCGGGTTTGTCCCCACGATGGGCGCCTTGCATGACGGCCACCTGTCATTAATCCACCGGGCTCGAAAGCGCTGTCGGATCGTTGTCGTCAGTGTGTTTGTGAATCCCCTTCAATTTGGTCCGGCTGAAGATTTAGGCCGCTATCCTCGGAGTTTTCACGCCGACCGGCGCTTGTGCCGGGAGGCGGGTGTCGATCTTCTCTTTGCTCCTCCTCCGGAAGAATTCTACCCCTCCAATTTTCAAACAATTGTCAGGGTGAGTCATCTCACCCAACGCTGGGAGGGGGAAATACGGCCAACTCATTTTCAGGGCGTGACAACGGTGGTGACGAAACTCTTCTGTCTGGTCCGTCCTGACCTCGTTTATTTCGGTCAAAAGGATTATCAACAATACCTGGTCGTGAACCAGCTCATTCATGATCTTAACTGGGATTTGCGACTGATCCGCTGTCCAACGGTGCGGGAATCGGATGGTCTAGCCGTCAGTTCTCGCAATCGATATCTTTCCGCCCATCAACGCGTGCAAGCCGGGCTGTTATCGAAGGCGTTACGCGAAGGAGGCAATACCATGAGAAGCGGAGTCCGGAATGTTCGGGCCATACAATCCAGGATGAAAAAGATTTTAGGTAGCAATCCCGATGTACGTCTGGAGTATCTGGCAATTTGTGATTCCAAAAATCTGGAACCACTGACGCAGGTAGGTGGAACGGTCGTAATCTTAGGGGCCGTCAGGGTGGGGAATATTCGGTTGATTGATAATCTGCTCGTCCGCTGTCCCCGATCATCGGGTTAACCTGGAATAAGGTCGTTCGGAAGTTCGTTGGGATTGTGATCGGTGGGACCTACTGGAAAATATTCGCTTAACACATCCCCACATAAGGTAATGGCCTGACATAACGACTCGACGGGATTCCCTTTGCGAAAGCCTTCTTGAATGAGGGCCAGCATATTCTTCCACGTTTCCGGGGGAACCCGATCCAGGATAGTACGGTCGGTCAGAATCTCAATCCGGTGTTCGAGTAATGAAATAAGAATCAGCACGCCTGTTCCGAGTTCTGTACGATGCAGCCCGTGTTCCAGAAATGCCTGATGGGCGCGGAGGTTGACTTTATAGGCCATTCGTTCGTTTGAGGTAAGGATCCGAATCACGGGGTCGAATGTTCCCAACCAAAATCCGAGTCCATAGGCCGCAAACACCGTCAGCAGGAGCCATCCGGCCTTGGTGGCCTGCCACCCCCAGGACATCCCTTCCCATTCAATGGTTATGAGGGCGCTGAGCATGAACAAGGCACAGCCTGCCCCCGCCCGATATTGCGTCTCCCGGTATCGGGCTGAGCGCTCAACGATCATTGGCACGATTTCTCCACGAGTCTGGCGTTCAGCTTCTCTGATACTGTGTCGGATGCGTTCCTGATCCAGGTCTGAAAATGCCATCGTGACTTACCAGCTTCCCGAGGCACCACCACCACCGAAGCTGCCTCCGCCTCCACCAAAGCTACCGATTCCGCTGCCAAACCCTCCCGACCTCCCCATTGGCCAGGACTGTGTCGGCCATCCAAGGTTAGAGCCATATCCCGATGAATTTCGAATCGATGAACCTCCAATATTATTGAACAAACTGACAAGAAGAGAGGTCACTGCACTGGCGAGGATCCCTACCCAGAGGGCCGCAGGAAATGCGACCACAAACGAAAGGATCATGCCAATCACGCTCCCATTCACACGTCGTCCAGAACCTAAAAATAAACCGGCCAACGTTCCCACTATGACGGCCAAACCAAAAATCTCCCAAACTCCCATGTGTTCAGGATTCTCAGTGGAGGATGGAGCGTTTACATAGGTCCCTTCAATAGTGGCAAGAATGGCGTGAGTGCCGGCAATGACGCCTCCGGAGAAGTCACCAGTCCGGAAACGTGGCACCACCTCATGTCGAATGATTCGGGAACTTTTGGCATCCGTCAATGCGCCTTCCAACCCATAACCTACTTCAATGCGAATTTTCTTTTCTTGTATGGCAATCAGGAACAGGACGCCGTTGTCCGTTCCCTTTTTCCCAAGTGCCCAGGCCGTGGCCACTTGATGAGAAAATTTCTCCAGAGGATGTCCTTCCAACGAGGTCAGTGTCAGGACCGCCACCTGGTTCGATGTTTTGGATTCATGGTCGGCCAGAGCGGTATTCAAATTGGAAATGGCAGATGATGAGAGGAGATGGGCCTGGTCGACCACACGACCGGTGAGGGGCGGAATGTCCAAGCTCCATCCGACTGAAGCCAGGAAGAAGATACTTAAGAGTCCCAGCCAGCCTAACCGGTGAGGGTTCAGCCCTGGTCTTGCACTCATTATGTTCATAGGGTCAGGTTTACCGATGCCGGGTTAGAATTTCACCTCGGGAGGCGTCGAGACGGCCTTTTCATCAGCGACGGTAAAGCTTGGTTTCACCTCAAGTCCTAAGAGATATTTGGCGGTCAGATTGGTCGGGAAGAATCGAACGCCCTTATTAAATTCCGCGACCTTGTCGATGTAGCGCTTGCGGGCCACCGTGATGCGATTTTCCGTGCCTTCCAGTTGGCTTTGGAGATCACGAAAATTTTCGTTGGCTTTGAGATCGGGATACTTCTCGACGACGACCATCAGGCGAGAAAGGGCCGATGAGAGACCTTGTTGGGCTTCCTGAAATTTTTGAAACAGACTGGGGTCTTTTAAGGCTTCCGGTGTCAGGGTCATTCCCGCGGCTTGCGCGCGCGCCTGTGTTACCCCTTCTAGGGTTTCCTTTTCGTGAGCCGCGTAACCTTTCACGGTTGCCACGAGGTTAGGAATTAAATCAGCCCGCCGCTGGTATTGGTTCAAGACTTCGCTCCAGGCGGCATTGGTTTCTTCGTCCAGCCCTTGGAGGTCGTTATATCCGCATCCGCTCAGGAACAGAATCAACAGGAGTGCTCCAAGTACAGGGCTCTTGAACATTCTTTCCATTGTCCATTTCTCCTTTGCGAATAGGGCTGATTTCCGGCCAAATGTAGGGGCAAGGACCAGATAGCCATCAATTTCTGGAAAACAAGGAAAAGAACATTCCAGAGAACAGGAAAAGCCTGGGTGATTTTGGGATTTCCTTAGGAGGTCTGATCGTTTTCGTTCAGATTGGAATATATCATGTTTACGGTGACAATAATTTCAAAGGGATTCACTTGAAGCGATTTGTGCGGCTAACACACTTTCGAGTTTGGCTGGAGAGTAGGTTGGGGGTTTGACCCATTTGCCGTCTTCCCGTTTGTGCCCGCCAATTTTACTCATGTTCGACCGATGGACTTCCTGAAAGACCGGTTCCATGTCAATGCCAAGGGATACGGCGGTGCCATAGACGACATACAATAAATCAGCAAGTTCCTTCGCAATAGACGGTAAGTCTTTTTCCTGCATGGCTTCCTGAAGTTCATCGAATTCTTCCTGGATGAGCCGTTTCCGA
>JAGQKG010000188.1 GCA_020430245.1 Nitrospira sp. | reverse complement strand
CCAGCTTTACCTACCAAGTCGCCAATCGCCAGGCGCTGGCAATCTTAAAACAAACGGCTGAACATCTCCGATCGTATAAAGCCGATCATGCCGGCTTGGCCCTCCAAGAATACTCTTGGTTAACTCCCCAAAATGGTCGGTATTCCCAGGTACAAATTCAGGACAGAGAGCAGTTCGTTGGGAAATTTTTCGAAATCCCCCCGTGATCGACAATGCTCTTAATTAAATCCGTTTTCAAATGTCCTTGACTGGGCCGTTAGGCCTTGACTTAACTGTACAGAAAGGTTGTGCCCCGAATAAGTAAGTTGGAAGAGCGGCCTTCCGAGAAAGGTGGACAATATGAAGTTGTTTCGTGTTGGGATTCTACGAGACTGATTGACAGACTGGGATGTCCGAATTGGGAAAGTTTCGCAATATGGCATCCAAGGGAAGTTGAACAAAATTCGGCAAATGAGCGCGGATACTAAGAAAACCGCTCTGACGCGCTTGGTTGACATACTGGGAATTTGAGATTCGATTGGGGGGTGTGTTCCATCGTGACGGACCAGAACATCGAGCCCCAGGCTCCAGAGCCACGGAATAAGGACGTCGATACCCCTCTGTCTCGTGAAGCTTTGTACGAGCTCGTTTGGTCCGAACCGATGCTCAAGGTGGCTGCGCGGTTTGGCCTTTCATCAAGCTACATGGCCCGTGTTTGTAGATTACTTAACGTTCCCAGACCTGAGCGCGGCTATTGGGCAAAACTGGCGGTCGGCAAGGCGCCCACGCAACCCGCTTTGCCAGAACCTCGGCCTGAAGACGCGCTGGTGTGGTCTCGAGATGGAACTCCGCCAAGTCGGGCACTGGCGCTACCCAAGCCACCCGCAACGACGCGTCGGAAAAGGCGCAATCCTATGGAGCCTCGCGCGGATTGGCATCCTCTGATCATCGGGGCGAAGCCGCTATTTGAGGCAGGTCGGCTGTCATATCACGCTGGCTACTTGAAGCCCGCCAAGAAGTTGCTCGTCGATTTAGCAGTGACGAAAACAGGGTTGGATAGAGCATTGTCGTTCGCCAATCAGCTCTTCTTGGCCTTTGGTGCCAGCAGCCACCGGGTGCTTATCGCTCCAAACACTCAGCAGTTTCACAGGGCTGATGTCGATGAGCGCGAGAATCCTGGAAAGAACCGAAGTTACAACAACCTGTGGTCGCCACTACGCTGCACGGTGGTCTACATCGGCACAGTGGCCATCGGGTTGACCGTCATCGAGATGTCTGAGGAGGTCGAGGCACGATATGTCGCCGGAGAGTACGTTCGCGTGAGTGACTACATCCCGAAAAGGCGGGGCCGTTACGCGCTTGATGACGGTTGGACCAGTAAGCGCGAATTTCCCAGCGGCCGCCTATGTTTGCAAGCATACTCCCCATACTGGTTAGCCAAGTGGACTCAGCAATGGCGTGAAACGAGGGATCACGACATCGTGGGACGAATCCCTACGATCATACGAGAGTTGGAAAAGGCAGCAAGCGAGGTAGCACGGCTGGTCGAGGAAGGTGAGCGCCGAGCAGAATTGGAACGTCAACGCTGGGCTGCCCAACAGGAGCAGTGGCGCCGCGAGGAAGCTGAAAAGCGCGCCGCAAAGGCAATCCAGGAAAGCAAAGAGGAACTGCTCGAGATCATCGAAACATGGGCCACGTCCAAACGACTCGAAGAGTTCTTCGCCGATACGGAACAAAGGCTGGCGAATTTTCCTAATGATGAGCGAAAGGACACAATGGACCGACTGAAGCGGGCTCGCAAGTTGATCGGAAGCATTGACGCACTCGACCAATTTGAATCCTGGAAGGCCCCCGAAGATCGCTAGATCCACAGGAAATCCTTTGTGGAAATACCCCCAGATTGTCCTGGGGGAATCTATTGGGAAAATTTTCACCTCAATTTTTCTCTCGACCTGTTTTTTTAGGGATTACCAGTTTCCTTATCGCCGAGGTCTTCAAACGGATTGAGGGCACAGGCAGAAGTATCCTCCCGCCTGAAATAACACTGAAACTCCTTGGTCATAGTTTTTCCTGGTTTTAGATGGGCATACCCATTTCTTGCTCATCCCGTTTTAAAAAATCGATGAACCCAACTACCTGAATTCACTTGCCTTTTTCGTCATTCTATTTTATTTTAGATAAAGCATGTAACCTAAAATAATAATTACGGTTATTTTAGGTTTATTTGTAATACCGAGAAAAAAAGCATGAAACGCGACCTGCAAGGCCATTACGTGACGATGACGACGACCGGCGAAAACGTACAGGCCTTTGTCCCGACCCCACTTCCACCACATCCGCCCATCGACTGGACTCCGGACTTGCGCAATAAATTCGACCAGGCGCTGTTGGCGCTTGGGCGATTGGACAGCGTCTCAACGCTTCTGCCGGACACCTCCATATTTCTCTACATGTATGTCCGCAAAGAGGCGGTGCTCTCTTCGATGATAGAGGGAACACAGTCGTCGTTATCGGACCTGTTGCTATTCGAGCTGGATCAGGAACCCGGTGTCCCGCTGAACGACGTACGGGAGGTCAGTAACTACGTGGCGGCCCTCCATCATGGGTTGCGCCGTTTGGCGGAGGGATTCCCTCTCTCCCTTCGGTTGATCCAGGAAATCCACGGTGTCTTGCTGACCAAGGGTCGCGGCAGTACCCAAACCCCCGGAGAGTTCCGGCGCAGCCAGAACTGGATCGGTGGCACTCGTCCCGGGAATGCCATCTTTGTTCCGCCTCCGCCGGAAAAAGTGCTTGCGTGCATGGGTACCCTCGAACTCTTCCTCCACGACAAACCCGAACCCACCCCGGTCCTGCTTAAGGCGGCGCTGGCGCATGTGCAGTTCGAAACCATCCACCCGTTTCTGGATGGCAACGGCCGCCTTGGCCGTCTCTTGATCACGCTGCTGCTGTGCGAACAGAAGATGTTACGGGAGCCAATGCTCTATTTAAGCCTCTATTTCAAAACACATCGACAACAGTATTACGAATTGCTCAACCAAGTCCGTATGACCGGCAATTGGGAAGCCTGGCTTGAATTTTTTGCCGAGGCGGTCACGGTCACCGCCACCCAGGCGGTGGAAACGGCCCAGCAGCTTCTCACCGTGTCCAACCAGGATCGTGACAACATCAGCAGCCTGGGCCGTGCCACGGCTTCTGCCCTCCAGATTCACCGGGCCTTGATGGAACACCCCATCGCCACCTCCAACTGGCTGGTTGAAAAAACCGGCATAACCCCGGCCACCGTGAACAAGGCTTTGGCACACTTACAGAAACTCGGCGTCGTACAGGAGCTCACCGCGAAAAAACGCAATCGACTGTTTAGTTACAGCGGATATGTGGAGATCATAAACCGGGGCACGGAACTTCCGGAGCGATAGCCGATGGGTAATCACAGAAAACAGAAGCTTAAGGATTTGGGAACTGACGCATTGGCGGAGGCCCTGTTGGAACTGGCCCATCGCGATGAGGCGGCTCATCATCTAGTGGAACGCCTGATGACCACCACAAAAGAAACCCTCAAACGGGCAAAATCCAAACTCTCCGGACTCAAACGCTCACGAAAGTTTATTCCCTGGCGGGAATCCTCCAAGTTTGCCCAGGAACTGGAAGCCTTACTGCAAGACATCAAGGCGGGTGTGAACGATTCACGCACCGGGGCGGAAATGGTGGCGTCTTTTTTTGAAACCGACCACGGAACACTCGCTCAATGTGATGACTCCAGCGGCCATGTCGGCGATGTGTACCGTTTCACTGCCAAGGATCTGTTTGTGGAATATGCCGCACGATGCGAGAACAAGGATTGGCTGGGAGAACTTGTGCTCAACCTGAACCGGAAGGACGACTACGGTGTCCGAGATACGTTAATCGATTGTGCGAGGGATTACCTGCCTGAACCGCATATTCGAATAATGATTGCTCGCCTCAAAGAATTGGCTGACACGGAAACGGAGGAATATCAAAAGCGGCGCTGGTTACTCCGGATCGAATCCCTGGCCCGCCAGATTAAAGATGCTCCACTCTTTGAAAAAACCCGGCTCGCCACCTGGGGCAAACCATCGACAGCCGCCTGCGTGGACATCGCCCGTGTGTATCTGGAAAGCGGCGATGCCGAAACAGCCTTGTCATGGCTCGATCTAGTCCCAGTAGACGAGACCTTTCAGGCCCACGAACGGGATCTATTGCTACTCCAAATTTATGACCTGCTCGGGAACAGGGAAAAACAGGCGGAGGTCGCCTGGCGGATCTTTAGGCGACTACGTTGCGGGGATTCCCTTCATGCCCTGTTGACGGTTATCGGACAGGACAAGAAAGAGAGAGTGATAACGGACGAAATTCAAGCAATCTTAAGTGAAAAATCACTGACCCTTTCGAATGCCACATTCCTTCTCGAGATCGGACGTCTCGATGAAGGGGAAATGTATCTACTGGACCGAACCGATCAACTCAACGGTGACTTCTACGGGACACTGCTTCCGCTTGCTGAAATGTTTGAAACCAAAGAACGTGCGCTCACATCCTCCATCCTGTACCGAGCATTGCTCAATTCAATATTGCGGCGAGCCCAGAGCAAGGCGTATCCCCATGGAGTTCGGTATCTCAAGAAATTAGACAAGCTGGCACAATCGATTGTGGACTGGCGCAATTTCCAAGACCATGACAACTACTCCAAGCACCTCCGGGAGAAACATGGACGGAAGACCAGTTTCTGGTCACGATATAGATAGTGATGCGCAGAGAGGGCGAACGTGTGTGAAAAACCTGGAACATCCGTCCCCTCACTTTCACCAACTGAGGTGGCATCAATTTTGTGTGATCTTGCCCGTAAGAAAATACTGGCTCGGTTGGATGGCAATAGATTAATCAAATGCTATATTTCACTAAATCTTTCATAAGGATAAAGCGAGGCATAGCCCACGAACAGTTCGCAGAGAGGCAGCCGAAGCAAGCACCGACAAATGAAGGGGTAGACCCGATGTCTAGACGGCTAATGGAAGACCACAACGTGCTGCGTAGGCATACTGACACCACCGCCAACTAACGAGAACCCAAACCGACATGTCCCAACTCGAACACATCGAAGCGATTGAAACACGCCTCTGGAGCGCCGCCGACAGCCTGCGCGCCAACTCCAACTACGCCAGCAATGAATACTTCCTGCCAGTCATGGGCCTGGTGTTTCTCCGATACGCCTATAGCCGCTATCTCGCGGTGAAAGCGAAGATCGAGCCGACGCTTCCCAGCCGCGGCGGCAAGACGCGTGCGCTGACCAAGGAGGACTTTTCCCAGCAGGGTGCCATTTTTCTGCACCCGCAGGCGCAGTTCGACTATCTCGTATCCTTGCCCAACAGCGCCGATCGGGCCAAGGCCATCATCGAGGCCATGGAGTCCATTGAAAAGGATTACGACAACCTACGCGGGATGCTGCCCAAAAGCGAATATCAGGAGCTGGGGAAAGAGGTGCTCGCCCAGTTGCTGCGAACGCTCAACCCCGAGGAGCTGAAAACCGTCAAAGGCGATGTCTTTGGCCGCATCTACGAATACTTCCTCACCCAGTTTGCCGATCAGAAGGCCCACGATGGCGGCGAGTTCTTCACCCCCGTCTCCCTGGTCTCGCTTATCGCACATGTGCTCGACCCCGAGCGGGGCACCGTGCTGGACCCGGCCTGCGGTTCCAGAGACGTCGATGTTCCAGACACCCTGTGACTAGTAATGGAGAACGGATTATGAATTCTAAAATTGAAGGAGCCGGAGCCCGAGCCTGCTGGTTTGTCGGGGCTACATATGATGGAACCGAGGATCAAACACACCGTTTTCTGCAGGAAGGCGTTTGGGAGAATGGGTGTCAGGACAAATACCTCGACGCGGTGAAGTCCATCCAGGTTGGGGACCGGATTGCGATCAAATCCACCTATACACGGAAACACGATCTGCCCTTTGATAATCGAGGCCAAACCGTTTCTGTCATGGCGATCAAAGCCATTGGAACGGTAAAACAGAACCTTGGAGATGGCCGTGTATTGAAGGTTGCCTGGAAACATTTCGATCCTCCGCGTGAGTGGTACTTCTATACCTATCGAAGCACGATCTGGCGGGTCTTGCCTGGCGACTGGACCACAGACGCGTTGATCGGATTTACATTCGAGGAAAAGGCGCAGGACATCAATCGGTTCCGCAACGCCCCTTACTGGCGTGAACGGTTCGGTGATAGCACTGTCGACAAGCGCCGCTTCAACTGGACCCGCTTTTATGAAGCGGTAGCCGATAAACTCCTTACCTTTCGGAACCGGCGAGATGAGCTGATTTCCGGGATTCATGCCATCGCAGAGAAAATCGACTGCATGTCGATTCTCAATGACCAATACCAAAAAACCGTTCCAGGTGGCCCACTGAAGGATATCTGCCCATTCACAGCTATGGGCATATTTAATCGGGGAATTACAGATGCCAATCGCAAAACCATAGCGAGCGAATTGGCCAGGCTGCTCGGTGTTTCAGAACCTGTTCCCGACTCATTTGAAGGAATTCCTGTTCTTAATAATCAGAGGACATGGTTTTTTGGATACAGCTACAGACGCCAACCAGATGACATTGACACCCTATGGGAAGCCTTCGCCCAGGCAATTGCTTTCGCAGAATCGAATGATGCTGATTCTCGGTCGGCGTTTGCTGCTGCTTACGACAACGTGACTCAGCGCTGGGGTGTGGGATGGAACCTTACCATGGGGCTTTATTGGATTCGCCCCTGGAATTTCCCGACGCTTGACGGCCAGTCCCAGCGTTACATCAGCAAGAAACTCAATATTCAGATTGGAATGAACGGCCCCAAAGAGCGCTGTAATGCCACTGATTATCTGGCGGTGCTGGATACCCTCGAAGCCCGCTTCCAAGAGGATGCGTATCCAGTCCACTCATTTCCGGAGCTGTCACTTGCCGCCTGGCTT
>JAGQKG010000187.1 GCA_020430245.1 Nitrospira sp. | reverse complement strand
GATACTGCTGCCCATCGGTGTGCTATCGATTGGCCTAATCACAGCCTTCCTGATCCTGACCAAGCACTCCCAGCCGGAGACGGCAAGACTCCAGCCGGAGCCGCCCCATGTTGAAGTCCTTGAGGTGCAGCCCCAAAGCGTGCGCGTGACCGTGACCTCGCAGGGAGTCGCGATGCCGCGCACGGAGATTGATCTGGTAACAGAGGTCGCCGGAAAGGTGATTCGTGTCCATCCCGCTTTCGCCGCCGGCGGATCGTTTCATCGTGGAGATATCCTCGTGGCTGTGGATCCCCGAGATTACCAATTCGCGAGGATCGAAGCACAAAGCCGGCTCGCGGAAGCCCAGCGGCTTTTGGCCCAAGAAGAGGCGCAAGTCGAACAAGCGATGAAAGAATGGCAGGTGCTCGGTAAGGGGGAAGCGACCCCGCTGGCGTTACGCACACCGCAACTACGGGAAATACGAGCAAAAGTGGCTGCAGCCAAAGCGGATGGGGCGAAGGCCAGATTGCAGCAGATCCGCTCCGTGCTACGAGCCCCATTCGATGGACGAATTCGGGCTAAGCATGTAGATCTGGGCCAATACCTCGTTCCAGGAGAAAAAGTCGCCCGCCTCTATGCCACCGACAGCCTAGAAGTGCGTCTCCCGGTATCCATGGAACAATTAGCTTTTTTGGACATCCCATGGATCTCAGAAAAGAACGGTTCAACGCACACCGCGCCTTCCGTGACCCTGCAAACGACGATCGGCGAAGGCTTAGCTCGTTGGGTTGGATACATCATTCGAACCGAAGGCGCATTAGAACCAACCTCCGGGCAGCTTTCTCTTGTCGCACGCATCCCGCAACCGGAGTCCGATCAGAACCATGGACGACCCTTATTACCGGGAATATTCCTCCAGGCGGAGATCGAAGGTCTGGAATACCACCAGGTCTTTGTCTTACCACCAGTCGTCGTCAACACCAGGACAGAGCAGGTCCTGATCGTCGGTGACGACAACCGGCTCAAGATCAAAAAGCTCGATATTTTGAAATCCGAAACCAATCGGATTGTGGTCCGCGGTGGATTGCAGGGAGGGGACAAGGTCGTCTTGTCCGGTGTGGACGTTCCGATAGAAGGCATGCAGGTCACAATCGCCCCTCTTCACCAATAGATTCACCCATCCCATAAACCCCAAATACTGGGGCCTGCTTTCGTTTGGCATATCATCCTCCACACAACCATACCAGTCCATTTGAAAACTGTTTCATCGGCAAACAGCCACTACCAGACCACCATACCTTCCCCTGCATGTTTCACTTGTCACGACCCGTCAAACTCAGGTTAATAGAGCAAGAAGGACGAGGCTTCACCATTTATGATGTACCTCATTTAACGAGCTTCAATACCAAAGGTGCGCTCCACCATGCATGGACCGGACTGTGGAAAACTTCAAATGAAACATGCCATCTCATTTTTTCTATAGTATTTTAACCTTCGATTGATGCATTCCCCTCACTCACACCCTCTCCCCAAAGGGGCGAGGGATAATTAACATGCCTTAGTTGAAAGTTAAACTACTATAATGGTGATGTTCCTCAGTTTCGCAACTTTCGTCGTTGCGCTGGGAGAACCTCACGTTGCAAGAATGACTCACCTTCAAATCGTAAAGGTTGGATCTTTGACTTCATAAAAAACATCTCCAGGATATCTCCCAGCGAAATGAGCAGGATTTGTAATTGAGCGGGGAAAGAAACCACGTATTGGAATTTAATTATCCGTAAGGTTTTGGCGAATTCATTCGCCTTCCCCTATAAAGGAATTTCTCCATTTGGCTTCCACGTCAGGATCCCAAAAGGTCCTATCATTGTTTTCTAACGCTCGCCGGTCGAAATCATCCACCACCCGATAGAGCCAGAATGGTACGTCCGTGTCCCGGGTGATCAATACCCAGACAGGACAGCCCCTCACTCTTCAGGACACTCATGGAGGAGAATTCTTCTATCGATTTCACTATCAACTCTCATTGGACCAGGTCGGCATCTGTATCGTGGGTGCGACCGCCATGGCTATGTTGGTCGCGCTCGTGACCGGAATCGTCATTCCCGTCACTCCGAAATATTCGACATGGACAATGCCTTGAAGGGGACATTTCGACCGGAGGGTTAACCTGGATAAAATCTGATAAAAACCCCGGCTATATCCATTTACACTGCATGTTGAGAATGACCAGAACAACACAGCCACGAGGGAATCACGCGTCTCCGATCAATGTTCGTTGTTTGCTTTCTGACCCCGAACCTCGGCCGGTGAATTTCGCTCAGAGACCTCGTTCGTCGTCGAATCGCGGATGAGGCCTCGAGCTCGTTCCGCAGCGGTTTTCATGTCCAGTTGGCCTTCTCGTGCATCTTTGGCCAGACGCAGGATTTGATTATAGAGTTTCCCCGCTTCCGCCTGCGGTTTCACCGCGAAGGTCCCCAATTCCTGTTGAATCCTGCTCCACTCAGCCCTGACCTCCGCCCAAAAATCTTTCGTCTCGTTCCAATAGTCCTCGGCAACCTGACTTTGAAATGCGTTTGACGAGGTGTAGGTATTCACGCCTATCTCCCGTGCGAGAATTTGCGGATCGGTCCGGAGAATGACTTTGGAACTGTCCTGCTCATGCACCCATCCATTCGGCGTCATTGCCTGACGATTGACGGAAATCAGTACGTCATAATCCTCCCGTTTGGTCCGTTCCCGCCGTGGAAGGGGGCGCCAGGTCGCGGGTGACGTCCAGGAGGACACCCCATGGCGGTGTGTCCACGCTGCGACTGCGGCATACCGCGGGCTGTCATCGACTTGATACACGAGCTGGGCCCAGTTCCCTCGGCGTTCGGCCTCGGCCAGCTGGCGGGTGTGCCAGACATGGCGGCCGACATACTCAAAAATTTCCTTCGGCTCGTAAATCCAATCCTGCCGCCAATGCTTGATGGGCATCTGGTCTTCCCAAATACCGTCAACCACCAGGATATGTTGCAGGCTGATCATGTTGCCATCGTCCCGGATGACGCGCACAATTTCGTACCCCTTCGCTTCATAGGGTTTCTTAAGTTCATAGCCTTTTACGAAGGCCACCGTCTCCTCGAAATCGAATGTCACCCGGTAGTTGCCGGCCATGGCCAGGATAGCATTCCGATCCTTTTGAAAATCCCCGGTGGGTTGGGCGATCGCAGCGTTGTGACGTTTGGCATCTGATTGGGAAAAGGCTTCTCCAGCTTCTCTCAACCCCCCGATTCTACCATCAGTCGTCCCCGGAAAGGTCACAGTGTGCGGTTGCCGGTAAAACTGTTCGGCCTCAATCGGCTGTATGAAGGGAAAGCCCAATACAACCGGAATTGCCCATGGCAGCATCTTGAGAAGCAAAGTCGTCCTGCTACAATTTTCCATGGATTAATTCTCCGAAACTGGTAAATACGGGATGATATAGTCCCCGTTTCCTTCCACCCTCTGATCAACAAAGTGATCGAATATGCCATCCCTATTGGTATCTAGCCAATAGAATAATGGCCATTCTTTTGTTTCAACCACCGTGTTCCAGTATTTGTTATTTTCATAAAAAATAATTTGTCGAGCGGTTTTATAATCGACGATTCCATCTCCCTTCAGAGAGTACTCCCTGATGTACAGTCCCGAGATGATGTTCACGTCTTCGTTGATGAGATTCGCTTCACCGGGTTCTTCCGGCATATCGACAGCCAACGCATTTCCTCCCATCACCACACTCAATAGGATTCCGGCCATCCAATGAAACCCGGTTTTATAATGGTGCATGTTATACATCACGGAATATACCCCTTAAACCAGTGGTCATCTGAAAGTTTCCTCCATTACAAAATTGACAGAAAGAACAATTCCCCCTGAGGAACACGGGCAAATTCCGCTTCACCTATACGTTCTCCACGATCACTTGGCCTATTCATGCAGGCGGCCCACCGTAACCAAACCCTACCCTCCGCCTATCGTGCCGAACTTTAAGACATGCCAATGTCTCTTCCTGCGGGACCATCCTTGTCTCTATCGCACTCCAACCAGGCATTGGAATATCTGAGCCGAACCATGCTTCATTCATGAGGGGCCCGATGGTGACTATTAAGCACCTCGGGCCACATCCAAATCACCAGTATAAGCATAAGGACCAAACCAATAGAAAAAAGAAGACTACAAAAAACGGCTTCTTCTCCGGGAGGGACTTTCATGGACCACCTCATTATTTCTGCTCTCCCTTTACTAGATCCGACCTACAGAAAGTTCAGTCATATCGATCGAGGAAGAGTGCCTTTTCTCGCTCTGGCCATTCATCAGGTATGCGTCAGATTCGCATTCGGCAAAAGCCGGGAGGTGTTGGGATGAAAAGATTTCGAGCAAAGCACTCATCCCCCGTCCGTCCAGATCATGGGCGAGATGGTATGTCACCGCTCCATGAGGATTAATTATGAGGCTTTGACAGCAAGGCGGGCCGGGAGAATCGGAGATTTTCAAAGCCCGGGAAATGCGTCCGAGCGGATCGGCGAGCATGGCAATTTTGAGATTGCGCGGTTGTAAGATTCCCTCAAGATGAAAAGGCGCGCACCGACGATTCAGTCCAAAAAGGGTCCCATTATGTTGGAGAAAGGCGGCGTGGTAGCGATCGAGGAACATACTTTCCACCAAACCCAATCGGGCCGGGCAACATACCACGGTCCATTGATTTTTCACTTGGGATAAATGAAAAGAGACGACTTCGCCCCCAATAAGGGCCGGAACTCGTATGAGAGGTAACTTTTGACTCATCGGCATGTGAAGCTCCCTGAATATTGCGAGCAATCAATTGACGTTCTCATTAAAGGATAAAAAAGCATATCGGGTTTACAGCGACGATTCATTTGGCCATATCGATTTTGATTATATTACTCAAAATCAATTATAGTCAACACCTCGACCACAAGAGGCTCATCGTGGGGCGGCCAACGCCCACCGGCTTCGACCCACAAAAAAATCATCCCCAAAATCTTGTCGGGATTAAGGAAGTTGATTCGTCTTATTTTTGTAGGGGGAATTCCTCCCGACCGCTTTACTCCAACCAGCCGGGGGTAATAATGGGAAATCCCAAAGATCGACGGTCAATATCTTCCTCCAAAGTTACCTGGTTTTCCGTGACATCGCGGGTAGCCGCCGCAGCGCTGGGCGGGTATGCCTTGGCGTACGCCACCACGGGATGGTTATCCGTTATCCTACCGTTGGACAAATCCGAAGCGGTGCTGACGGCCAGCATGATGTCTTTCGTGATCTATACCGCGGCCATTCTCTGGGCGTTTGCAGCAACCACTCCGATAGGGGCTTGGCTCGTCCTCTTGATTGCCACAGGGCTTTTGGGGGGCATGACGTTCCTGTTGACCTAAAACAGCGCACCAGGGCGAGACAGCCTATCTAAAGAAGCGACTTATCCATGAAAGACAGTTTTTCACAAAGCATGGATTGGCTCCATACCTGGGCCGGCCTGCTCTTTGGCTGGCTGTTGTTTGCAATCTTTTTCACCGGCACGCTGACGGTGTTCGATCAAGAAATCACCTACTGGATGCAACCGGAGTTGCATCACGTCACCCCCGCCCCGCTTAATGTGGAGGCCGCCGTGCATACCCTGGAACAGTTTGCCCCGGAGGCCGAGCGCTGGTGGATTGAGCTGCCCAACGAACGCAGGCCGGTCTCTACCATTCGATGGAGCCAGGACGGTACGTCGGGATCCCGGGTGATCAATTCCCAGACAGGACAGCCCCTCACTCTTCGGGACACTCATGGAGGAAAATTCTTTTATCGATTTCACTATCAGCTTTTATTGGACCAAGCCGGCACCTGGATTGTGGGTGCCGCCGCCATGGCTATGTTGATCGCGCTCGTGACCGGAATCGTCATTCATCATCGAATCTTTAAGGATTTTTTTACGTTCCGTCCCCAAGCATCGTCGCATCGGGCCTGGCTCGATGCGCATAATGTCACAGGTGTCCTGGTCTTCCCGTTTCACCTCATGATTACTTTTACCGGACTCGTCATCTTTTGGTCGATCTACATGCCGGCGGGAATACAGGTTCAATATGAGGGCGATATGGACGACTTTTGGGCAGAAGCTGAATCCTTCATTGAACCGGAGAGAGCAAATCAGACGGCCCCGTTGGTTTCATTGAGAACCCTGGAACGCCAAGCCAGGCCATATTGGCAGGGAGGTCAAACCCGGTCGATCGTGGTGAGTCATCCTGGCGATCGTCACGCCCTGGTGCACGTTTACCGTCGGTCGGACGATCGCTTGAGCTTATATAGCGACCGCGTGAGTTTCGATGGGGCAAGCGGTGCACTTCGGACCGTCTGGATCAATTCCAAACCTGCATATATGACTCAGTCGGTCTTTTCCGGATTGCACTTTGTGCAATTCGGCGGCGCTACTATTCGGTGGCTGTACTTCGGCATGGGGTTGGCGGCAAGCGCCATGATTGCCACGGGGTTGGTCCTGTGGGTCGTCAAGCGGCAGGGGCGTCACACGGCAACCGATGGAATGGGATATCGGCTCGTGGAAGGATGCAATGTGGCGGCGGTCGCGGGATTATTGGTGGCCACAGCGACGTTCTTTTGGGCCAATCGCCTATTGCCTGCCGACCTTCCTGCGCGTGAACTTCTGGAATTACAAGTGTTTTTCACAACCTGGGGTCTGTGCCTGGGACATGCCCTACTCAAAAAATTTTTCCGGCACTCTCCAGCATTGCGAATATGGACAATACAACTTTCCATGGCGGCCATGTTATTCGGACTACTACCCATGGTGAATGCCATCACCACGGAGAGCCACTTGCTCCAGGCTCTTCCCCAAGGGCAGTGGGAAGTTGCAGGGTTCGACCTCTCGTTTCTGGTATGCGGCTTGGGATTAGCGTGGACGGCTAGACGTCTTAACCAATCTGCACGTGCATCATCCCGTCACTGGAACACCCACCCCGTCGCTTCGGGTGGATAAAG
>JAGQKG010000186.1 GCA_020430245.1 Nitrospira sp. | reverse complement strand
GCCCGTTGGCGGCTCAACCTCCACCATAGCCATTTCTACTGCTGAATCCGGGTTAAAATAAGACGAAAGCAGGGCTTTGGAGGGCGGGCCAACTCGCTATGCTCAAACAAGGCACGCCGGTTGATATGAGCGTTCGTCTTTAGGGCCGAACGGCAGGCGTCGGACGGATTGGAGTGGAATGAGGGACTTGCTGAATGGCTGTCTGAGGCATGCTAGAAGAATGGAGAATAATAACTCCGAATGATATGTACTTCCCCTAAAGCATAATTAAATTCCCTATCCATGAATAGCGAGCCAAACAAGGTTTATGTTATTGGGGCAGGTGCGTCTCATGGAGCTAGGGATCAAGATCCTCCCCCGTTAGGTTGCAACCTGCATCATTATGTTCGTAAATACTTATTAAAGGCATGGACTGAATTAGATATTCTTGAAGAGCCTGCGGACGGGTCCAGAACAGACAATAAGAGGAACTACTTGAAATGTGAATTGGCCAAGGCTTCTTCTTATGAGTCCCTGGTCGGCGAGCTTTCGGATTCAAACCCTGACTTGCTGCAAAAACTCAATCTACTTATGGCGTATGCTTTGATGCCGCCTCGTCCACCTAGCATGGGAGATCCAATAGGGGACCCCAAGGTTGACGATGCGTTTAAAGAGAACCTTGACCTATACGATATATGGCTTGAAAAAATTCTAGAAAGTGATTCATGCCATAAGGTTAGTTTTGTTTCCCTCAATTATGATTGTCTTCTCGAACGTGCCATTTGCCGATCTCTAGGGGAGCAACCAGAAGAAGGTTCCTGTCTTTGCAAGTCCGTGAATTACCGTTTAGATGAACAAGATTCAGGCTTTGAAGTTCTTAAGCCACACGGATCAATTAATTGGGTACATGACGAAAGAGACTATGGAGTGCCTTTAACAAGAGGCTCAGCAATACCATTAGACCAAATAGATGCGATGGGAAGGATGAGTTGGGCCAATATTAAAGCTGTTAATTCTCCAAAGGGGCACGAAGATATTATCATCGCTCATTATGCGCCTGGGAAAGAGGCTCAGGCAAATCCTGGAACTTTGCAGAAAATTCGGGATCTGGCTTTAGAGAGAATCAGGAAAGCATCTTTTGTTAAAATTGTTGGAGTACATATCCCTCCTGCCTCAAACGATGATCCTTTTCTGGATAGTTTTATGAACTTATTGAGTCATCGGGCGAAGACGAACAGTTGCCAGATCCACTACATAAGTCCTGATGATGGTGACCTACAAAGAGCATCCAAGCTTGGGTTTAGTGCATCGAAAATGAAATTTTCAGATATGGTTTAGCCGTGATGGGCGAAATTGTCATATTGTTTTCAGGAGAATGGGAAAAATATTTAACTGTTTGGGAGTATTCTCTGGTCTTTTGAAAATTTCTGGTACTTACTGATAATTTATACCGTTTGAATTGAAGAAGAGGACAGGGGGTGCGGTCCTTTTTTTTCTACGGACAGTGGGGATACTAATCTACTACGATTTTTATGGACGTGGTATCTGTCCATGAACGACGCGGAAGAGGCGGAGTTGGCCGTAATCATAGCGATCGCCGAGATTTTCTTTGGCGCCGGTGAGATTGCCAAACCCCGTTTTTTCAAAGGCCCCTGCCATCTCTAACTCCTGTTCGGGTGTCCATAGTTGGGTGAGGTCTACCGGCTCACCGGCTTGGATGGCTTGTTCCAGGTGTCCATAGATGGTACTGGTGACCAGACCACGCTCCTTGGCGATCTGTTCGATCGAATATCCTGAACGAAAACAGCGTAGCGTTTCATGGACGGTCTCTCCAAGCGGTCTTTTTCTGGATGGCCTTTTTGAACTGGCCGTTTTTTCATAATCTTCTAAATCGTGTTGGTTCTCAAATCCTTTTTGATTGCTCGTCCTGTTCTTACCCCCTAAGAAAATCGCTGGAGGAGGATTCGGCTCTTTCGGAATAGTCAAGGGAGCGTAGTCTTCCAGGTGTCTTGCAATGACGGCGAGGAACTTTGGCCCATACTCCTCTAACTTCCGCTTTCCGACCCCACTAATCTGTAGAAATTCCTGTTCATTGGTTGGACAGTCTCGTGCCATTTGGCGTAGGGCCACGTCGGAGAATATGACATAGGCAGGGACGTCTGCCTCATCGGCTAATGTCTTTCGCAGTTGGCGGAGGCGGGTGAAAAGCATCTCATCGTGACCAAGGTTCTCGACAGAAAGGGTTTTGCGTTCCGGTGTGCTCATGGGTTTGGTGAGCATGAGCCTCTGGGGTTCTTGAAGGAAGTGTTGGCCCTGGTCGGTGACCTCCAATACCGTGAATGGGTCTGTCGTTTGATGGAGATATCCCAATCTGATAAGTTCCCGGCTGATGGATGCCCATTCAGGGCGACGGTAGGCTGTCCCTTTCCCGTAGTTGGTTAACCGGTCATGACCCCATCGGCGGATTTTCTCGGTGTTAGCTCCGGTGAGGACGGCGATGAGGTGATTGAGTCCCACGCTAAATCCGCTGGTCCCACATATCTCTTCAACGCAGGAGAGCATGGTCTGTGTGGCTTCTGTGGCATCGAAAGTATCCCTGGGCGTCAGGCAGTTATCGCATCCGCCACAGTTATCGGAATCAACATGTTCTCCAAAATATTTGAGCAATGTGCGACGCCGGCAAGTGCCGCATTCCGCATATTGCACCATTTCCTGTAATTGCCTGTTGGCGATTTGCTGTTCCTGGAGGTTGGGTTTCTCATTGATGAAGCGTTGCTGCTTGACTGTATCGCCGGCGCTGAAAAGCAGAATGCACTCGCTTGGCAGGCCATCCCGCCCGGCGCGACCGGTCTCTTGATAATAACTTTCGAGATTTTTGGGTAAATCGTAATGAATGACAAACCGTACATTAGGCTTGTTGATTCCCATGCCGAAGGCGATGGTGGCGCAGATCACCTGGATTTCATCACGAAGGAACAATTCCTGATGTCGTGTTCGCTCCTCAGCACTGAGGCCTGCATGATAGGGCCGTGCCTTTATGCCATGGTGCTGTAATCGTTCCGCTACGCTTTCCGTGGTCTTTCGGCTCTGGCAGTAGAGAATTCCGCAGTCCTTGGGGCGTTTCCGGAGAAACGCGAGGACTTGCCCGAACGGATTGTCTTTGGGCTGCACCTGGTAGGTCAGGTTGGGCCGGTTGAAACTGGCCACATAGCATGCCGGATCCCGCAAGCGCAGAAGTGTCACGATGTCTTTTTGCACCCGCTCAGTGGCCGTGGCGGTGAGGGCGATGATCGGGAGGGTAGGGGCCTGGTCTCGTAGTTCCACCAGACGCCGGTATTCCGGTCGAAAATCATGGCCCCATTCACTGATGCAGTGGGCTTCGTCAATGGCCAGCAGATTGACCTGAAAATTCCGGAGCAGGCTGAGGTATCCGGGAAGCATGAGCCGTTCCGGAGCCATATAGAGCAGGCGGTAATAACCCTGATTGAGCCCCCGTAAGCGCGTCTGAGACTCATGAGACGTCAGAGAAGAGTTGAGATACGTCGCGGCAATGCCATTGGCCCGGAGCCCATCCACTTGATCTTTCATCAGCGCAATGAGCGGGGAGACAACAATCGTCAAGCCCGAGCGGGCCAGTGCCGGCAACTGAAAGCACAGGGACTTCCCTCCTCCCGTGGGTAACAGGGCTACCACATCGCGCTCAGCGAGGACATCCCGAATGATCTCTTCCTGTAAAGGGCGAAAGGCGGTGAAGCCAAAATGTTCTTTTAACAGAGAGAGAAGGGAAGGTGGTATTGAGGTGTGGAGGTGCGGAGAATCCGTCTGTTGAGGGAATAGGTTGTTCTTCACAATTGGAGTTGTCGCATAGGAGATGTTGATTAATAGTAGGGATATTGTGGTCGACCGCGAGGCTCATGTTGTGGGGCGAAATCTCCCTGTGAGCCTCCGTTGCCTTCTCATTGCCAACTCCGATCGGGTTCTTCCGGCTCGGGCGCGAAGTTCTGCATTTTTCCTCAGTTTCTTCGTCATTTCGCCATGTTGTTCTTTGCCTGTGGAGGCTCAAGATCCGTCATGATGCTCTTTTCCTAAAGGGGCTGTCTATATATGCATGCACAGGACCCTCGCAATCATGAGGAAATTAGGGACATTTAGCAAGAATCGGAGGAAATTGCCGAAAATAACAAAAGAACCTCTGGTGTCAAAATGCAAGTAGCCGAACGAATGCAAGATACAACGCTGGTCTTGATGATTTCAGGGCGAGTGACCGTGTACTCACGGAAAGTCTTTCAGGGGATGGTGAAGTCCGCCAGATTCTCTGGTGCCAAGCATATCATTTTTAATATGCAGGGCGTCACGTTTATGGACAGCATTGGGTTGGGGAGCTTGGTGCTCGCCTACCTCGACTTGAGTGACCATCATATGGCCATGAGCGTCGTTGAACCCCAACAGTCGGTCAAAACCTTATTCGAAGTCACAAATTTTCCCGATCTGATTCCGACGTTTCCCACCGAAGAAACGGCCTTTCAAGCCATCCGGTAGATTTCCTGGTGCGCTTCCCTTTTTCATCGTATAAAATGACGTGAGTCGATTTGCCCTTCGCTGGCGTACGAATGCTGGCCCAACGCACATCCGGGACGATTCATGATATGCATGGATTTGGAATATGCCTGGTTCGTGTGCGTAAACAATCTCAAATTAGAGCGAATGTGTTATCCTGGTATGAACTTGTTAAAGGGACGAAGTCAAATCTGAATGCATAGAATAATAGGAATGTTGTGATGGCATATGAGCATCTCCTGGCGCTGCGAGCGGAGCTACTCCGTCAACATTTGACGGGATTTGTGGTACCGCATACGGATGAATACCAGAATGAATATCTGCCTTCCTGCGCAGAGCGGCTTGCCTGGTTGACCGGGTTTACCGGTTCGGCCGGGACGGCGATTGTTCTTCGGGATGAAGCCGCGATATTTGTGGATGGTCGCTATACGCTTCAGGTAGCTGACCAGGCTGACGAGAAATGCTTTTCGTTTCACAATAGTGGAGAAACGTCACCACATGAATGGTTGGCTCGTCGTGCAGCACCAACCGATCGAATCGGCTATGACCCCTGGCTTCATACGCCGCATGATCTCGAACGGTTTCAGGCTGCAATCGAACGAGTCGGTGCCCAACTCGTCCCCTGCGTATTGAATCCTATTGATGCTGTCTGGCATGATCGGCCTCAACAACCTTCCTGTGTGATCAAGCCTCATCTCCTGGAGTTTTCCGGTCAAAGTTCCCAGATTAAGCGTGAGACATTTGGCAGGAGGTTTTCAGACGACCGGATCGATGCGGCCGTTATCACGGCACCCGATTCCATTGCCTGGTTGTTGAACATTCGTGGATCGGATGTCCCCCATACTCCATTGCCATTGTGCCGGGCTATCCTATACTCCACCGGGCGGGTTGCTCTATTTGTCGATCCGAAAAAAATCACCCCTGGCTTGCAAGCGCATTTGGGTCCGGACATTTCTTTTGCACTGCCGGAAGAATTTGAAGCCGCCTTACGACAGTTGGGAACGCATGGGAATCGGGTGCTGTGTGATCCATCCAAAACCAACGCCTGGATTTTCACCACGTTAACTCAGAGCGGGGCTGACATTTTACATAACGATGATCCCTGTGTGCTGCCAAAGGCCTGTAAGAATTCTGTAGAAATTGCCGGGGCCTATGCGGCGCATCAACGGGATGGAGTGGCCATGTGTCAATTTCTGGCTTGGCTGGCCCGGGAAGGATCTAAGGGACAGGTGACAGAATTAGAAGCCGTGGACTATCTCGATGCCTGTCGCCGAATGCAGGCGATGTGGGAGGATTGCAGCTTCCCTACCATCTCGGGTGCAGGGTCAAATGGCGCCATCGTGCATTATCACTCGACCCGGGAGACGAATCGGCGCCTGGAGCCCGGGACATTATATTTGGTGGATTCCGGAGGGCAGTATTTGGATGGGACGACTGATATTACGCGAACGCTGGTAATTGGACGCCCTTCAAACGAACATCGTGACCGTTATACTCGCGTGTTACAAGGTCATATTGCTCTGGCCACGGCCAGATTTCCTGAAGGCACCACCGGTAGCCAATTAGATACCTTGGCACGTGCGCCCCTTTGGGCAATGGGGTTGGATTACGATCATGGGACAGGCCATGGAGTCGGGAGTTTTTTAGGGGTCCATGAAGGCCCGCAACGGATCGGAAAAGCTGCCAATGCGGTTGCCCTGAAGCCGGGGATGATTGTATCCAATGAACCGGGTTATTACAAAACCGGTGCCTATGGAATTCGCTTGGAAAACCTGGTGACGGTGGTGAAAGATGAATCCTTGAAGAACTTATCGCGGACGTTTCTTGCCTTTGATACGCTGACAATCGTGCCTTTTGAGCGTGCCCTCATTGCCACGGAGGTGTTATCGCTCAAAGAACGCCAGTGGGTGGATACCTATCATGCTCGCGTGTGGGCGGAACTCCAATCCGCTGTTGATACGGATACGCGTGTCTGGTTGGAGCGGGCGACCCAACCCCTCGACTAGATCCGCTTCTTGGCCAAATACCATGAGGAGCCATTTTCAAATTGGAGCTATGTACATGACACCCCAAAAAACGAATGAAGAGATCATCGAAGCCATTAAAACTCAAATGGGTCAAAATCCTGAGGTTACGAATGTGATCGTGAAGGGCCATCTTCTCCAACTCCATGTGACTCAAGGGCTGTTTCATCGCTTGTCGGCTGATCGCGAACGCGGGCGGAAAATTGTCCTGGTCCTCATGGAACAGATGAAGCGACTGACTGGATTATCGAATGTTGCTGTGTGGGTGTATTCAGAGAATGAGAAAGTGATTGAGGGAACGGTCAAAGCCTTTGGCGGGGATAATGTTAATTTCCTTTTTGACTTGTAGGTTTTACATGAGACCTCCAAGGCGAGGGGAGTTCCCTATTCCTGATTGTTGCCTTTCGGCCAGGATTCCAGGCTGGGAGGAAGGCCGGTTTTCCAAGAGCCAACGCGTTTCCCTCCGAGACCAATTTGACAAGACCACACACCATTCGGTGTATGATTA
>JAGQKG010000185.1 GCA_020430245.1 Nitrospira sp. | reverse complement strand
GTGATCTTTAAGGAGATGGCCGACTCAGCGGACAGGTTCTTCAACCGTCGATAGGGTTCCGAAAGGGACGCTAACACGGTGGAAAGAGCCTCGGGCACGGGGTAAAATTCCACACCTGTATACAGATCTTCGGTATTTTCGCGAAACACCGTGATATCAATGCCTTCTCGCATATTCAACAAATTGCCGTGATAAGTCTTACAGGGACGTTGACAGATGTACAGATCGAAAACTTGTCGCATGCGGACAATGGGAGATCGGTACACGAGCCCTTTCCCTTGGAGCGGGGTATTCAATTCTTCTTCAGCCGCCTGCAGAGGTTTGGAGGTAATAGCCCCAAACAATGCCGCATCGACGGTGCTCAACAATTCGATGGTGCGCTCGGGCAAGGCATCCCCTTCTCTCTTCCAAAATTCCCACCCAATATCTCCATGGACATACGCCGCATCGAATTGGACAGCTTCCAGGACGATCTTCGCCGCCTCTAAAACCTCACGACCAATTCCATCACCAGGAAGCCAACCGATGTTCATTGTCACATGGCTCCAAAAACCTTCACGAGGATGATACGTGCCTCAAACGGACACTTTCCCATCCTCATATACACCACCAAGATTCCCCTTAAAGATTGGGGAGACCAATACTCGTTGCTCGCAGGTAGCCGTAGTATCTTTCAAAGCTGCAATACAAATACCCATCATACTTCACCTCGCTCCCTCCACCTGGCTTGTCCTCTTTGAGGTCAAGCCCACTGACAAATGGGAGGCATCCATAGGAACTGGAAGGCCTGCCGCTTCGCCATATCATGGTGCCTATCTGAGGAGTCAGGTGGGAGGGGTAAGCTAAGGCAGGAGGTGGTCGTGTTTGAGGACTTCTTGGACATCTAACCGGGACGACTGTCCCTTTTTGCTACGGGTGTATCCGTCAACACATGATTGATCCACTTGGAGACGGATGAGGCTCCCAGTCTCTACCATAAAGGCGTGAGGGTTAACTGGTATTGTTCTTGCTCTATTTTTATCAGAGAGGATGGAGGGAAGGGCTATATGAGTTCATCATACGATTTTGACCTCATTGTCATCGGGACTGGCCCTGCAGGGTGTTCGGCTGCTCTTGAGGCTGCAAGATTAGGCTTACGAGTGGCCGCCATCGAGCGCAAGGAATGCATCGCCGGCGTGTCCATTCACAAAGGCACCATTACGAGTAAGCTGCTACGCCGGACCATATTGAACCTCCAATGTGCACGTCAGAATCCTTTGCTTCGGCAGCTTTTTCCATCGACGAAAAACATGCGAATGACAGATTTGCTTTCAGAAGTTGAATCCGTCATCGCTCAGGAGAGCCAAAGTGTGACCTGGAAACTGGGAAGAAGCGGAGTTACCCTTATCAACGGCCTGGCAACATTCGTCGATTCACATACCATTCTGGTCACGTCGGATTTCGATACGCAATATCTCAGAGGGAAGATGTTTCTTATTGCCCCAGGCTCCATCCCCCACAAACCCGACACGATTCCATTCGATAGCGAGACGATTCTCGACTCGGAAGAGCTCATGCAAATGAATACGGTTCCAGCTTCCTTGATTGTCGTGGGAGGGGGGATTATTGGGACGGAGTATGCCAATATGTTCGCCGCACTTGGAGTCAAAACGACCCTCATCGACCGACACAATGAACTGTTGCCCTTTGTCGACCGAGAAATTGTGGGAATTCTTTTGCAGGCCATGGGGGATCTTGGAGTCACGATTCGACTTGGAGTAAATGTCGACTCGGTCCACAAAAATCCCGAAGGCCACAATGAGGCGAGGCTGTCGAACGAAGAAAGCCTTTCCGCTCAGATCGTTCTTGTGTGTAGCGGCCGACGTGGTAATACTAAAAGGCTGAACCTGGATCGAGCCGGCGTGGAAATGGATGAACACGGTTTCATTAAACACGATGGATCGTTCAAAACACACGCTTCTCATATTTATGCAGCCGGGGATGTGGTGGCTTTTCCTGCGCTGGCGAGCACAGCCATGAAACAAGGTCGCCAGGCCCTGCATCATCTGCTCGGAGTACAGGAGACTTACAATATTCAACACATTCCTTACGCCCTCTATACGATTCCCGAAGTCTCAATGGTTGGAGCGACAGAAGAGGAATTAGTCAGAGACCATATTCCCTATCAAGTCGGACGAGCGAAATTCTATGACACGTTGACGGGAGAAATCCGTCAGGATAGCCGTGGAATGCTGAAGCTCGTCTTTCGACCGGATACTTTTGAACTGCTTAGTATACATGCGATAGGCAGTTCGGCTGCTGAAATCATTCATGTTGGCCACGCGGTGATGGAGCTTGGTGGAACCTTGGAATATTTCAAAGAAACCGTGTTTAACTATCCAACGTTGGCGGAATGTTATCGGACCGCCGCGTTAAACGGATTACGAAAGGTAACCTCAGGACCTGCGAGGGGCTAAAGAATTATGGATGCTCGATGCCGGTCTTCTCGACAGGCTTTTGAAGGACTTTCAATTTACCTCACATTACTGCTGACAAGGTAAAGGAAACGTCATCCCTTCTGGAAGACGTGTTCGTGCATCCACGCATGCCTCATTGAGTTGTTCCTGAACCAATCCGTGAGCATACCGGATAGCCACCCCCTGCAAACGCGTGCCACGGAAAGAGGCGTGTTCGAGGTTCGCTCCGCGAAGATCGGCCCCGTACAAGGTTGCCCCATCAAGTTTTGCCTCATGAAGATTGGTTCGGAACATCACGGCAAATTCCAGATTGCTCCGGGAGAGATCAGCTTCAGCCAGGTTCGCCCACGAGACATCGGCGCCTTCCAGATTTGCCCCCTGCACATTCGCTTTCGCGAGATAGGCTTCATCCAATGTCGCCCGCAAGAGATGGCTATTCGCTAAATTCGCCTCAAGCAGGTCGGCATTCTGGAAACTTGCCCCGGCGCAATTGGCTCCTTCGAGATTGGCCTGAAATAGGACGGCTCTGTCCAAATTCGCTTCACGGAGATTGGCCTGCGTCAGCACGGCCTCATTCAGATTAGCTAATCCCAAATCCACCCCGGACAAATCGGCCGACCGAAGATCGGCTTCTTGCAAGTTGCTTCGGTTTAAATCCGCATCCAAAAGTTTGACATGAGCGAGTAAGGCTCGCTGAAAATTGGCTTCTCGACCATCCGCTCGAATAAGAGACGCCTCCGCCAAATTGGCCATTTCGAAATCCGCCCGGACCAAATAGGCCTCCTCCAAATCGGCGCCTCGTAAAACACCCAGGCGGAAACGGGATTCTGCGAGATTCGCTTCTCGCAAATCGGCTCCTGTGAAATTGGCCTGAGTCAAATCGGCTTTTCGAAAATCCGCCAGCCGGGCTCTCGCACCAGAGACGTTGGCTCCGCGCATATCAACCGAGTAGAAAGAGGCTTCGGTGAGATTCGCTTTTTGAAAGTTCACATGGACTAACTTGGCCGTGGTGAACACGGCACGCGTCAGGTTGGCCCCTTGAAAGTTGACCCCGCTCAAATTTTCTTCCCGAAAATCAACCCCCGCCAGGTCGGCCCCGCATAAATCGGCCTGCACACCTTTCGGGTCTTGATGATCGGCAAGCCATCGGGCATGTGCGGCAAACATCCGGATTAGTGTCTCTCCCGGAACCTGTTTCCCGAGGAATGCCCCATGACAGTCCGAGGAGGTGTCTGTGGAACCATCGGACACATCCAGATGCTCCCCATACGCTCCCGTGGCCATCATCCATCCGATGAACAAGCATCCCATCAGCCCTCCGATCCACGACCCTCTTGGCTTCACCGAGCTCACATGCGAATAACCTGCCTTTCCTGTGTTCAACAATATCCCTCCTTTATTTCCTGGGTCTGTTGAAAAAAAGCCGCCAGCGGCGTTCTCGCCATTTTTCCGTGCTCACGTACTACATGTACGCTCCGCGCGTAAAAACGGCTGCGGCCTTGCTGGACGGACTATTTTGAACCGACCCGGAGCCTTTAATGAGTAATCTCATCCTGGGAAAACTTGCCCTTGAAAATCTTTATTATTCAACATTCCCTTCCTGTATGTCGTGTAAAGTCCGAGCTTCAGCTAGATGGTCATCTATGAAGGTAGACAACACATTCAGCATTCATGCCATTGTGGTTAATGCCGGACGACCAGCACGGACGAAGGCGCATACGCGCTCACCCATTCCGAGACACTTCCCATGGTAAACCGTTCCACACCCGTGAGCCCCTTGGATCCCATGACGACCAGTTGCGCATGGCAGGCTGAAACGGCCTCGACGATTTGCTCTCGTGGTTGACCCTCAAGTCGTGTTCCAGTCACTTGAAACCCTTCCTTTAAAAACAATTCCCGATAGTGCTCAAGGCATTCCTGAGCATGCTCTCGAAGAGGCATCACCAAAGCCTTCAACCGGGATTTCGGAAGAATCTTTTGAGACACATCCGTCAATCTATCGGGCACCACTGAAACCAATTGAAGTGTCGCCATATCGGGAGAGAGCCATTCCTTCACCCGGTTTGCCGCAAACTTTGATGGCTTGGACCCATCCAAGGCGAGTAAGACAGAAACCGGCACATCAAGGAGCTCCTTCACCGTCAAGACCGAGCAGGGACCATGGGTCAGAACCGTCCTCGAAATGCTTCCTAGTAAATATCCGGGAAGATCGGTCATTCCACGAGAACCCACCACGACCAAGTCAGGCCGGATTTGTTCGGCATGAGTAATAATGGCATCCGCCACATGGCCTTTCACCAGGACTGTCTTGAGAGCCGTAACCGGCTTGGTGGCGGCCTGGCTTAAGATCACTTCCATCCGATGTACGCAATCGGTCAGAACCTTCCGGCCCGCCGCCCCCAGCTTTTTTGAAAGGTCTTTTGTCAGGATCTCATCCTTTTCGGATCGCCGTTTCCCACTGCCTTTCACGATCCGTGGCTCAACCACATGCAGCAACACCAGCTCTTTCACCGAATGGCGAAATAACTTCCCTACTCCTTCAAGGGCCCACAGAGAAAACTCCGACCCATCAACCGCACACAGGATTTTCATTGTCTCGTCTCCTCAATCTCAGACATAGAACCATTGTGCTCCCAACATGTTTTCTTCCTAACTCTTATTTTCGCACGAATCCTGCCAAGGGAAATCACTTTTCACAAAATTTTTTTTCGGCTGACAGTCGATGGTCCCTATGATTGGGGAACTAACAGGTTGGGCTTGTTCCAGACTTCATGCCCTTTTTTGGGACTATACTTCGTTGGCACAGTGTAGCCTTTTTCCTCTTTTTACACGAGAACACGATATCAATTATGCATGATGAGACGGCCTCATTGCTCCCTCCCACATAGTTCTCGGTACAGACTCCCTTCCCTGGCATTTTCTTTGCTGAGTTTTTTCATGAGCAAACTACGCTATGACAAACACTCAACGAGGTCAACAACATGGGTGACGGTCTGTTTCAAAAAATTCTGATACCCGTCGATTTTGCCCCCTGCTCGCGGGAGGCCTTCCTGGTGGGACTTCGACTAGCACGAAGTTTTCAAGCACAGGTTATTCTCCTTCATGTTATCGATACCAAATCCCTGGATGCCTTGAACGCCCTCGGACTCGCTCTCCCGTCGGAAGAGAAAGCGCAAAAAAAACGATTACATCATCAAGCCCGGCTCTTGGCACGAGGCCTCCTGGCCCTGCCTGAGACCAAGGGGATCAAGATCACGCGGCTTCTAAGTGAAGGGAAACCTTTCATGGAAATTGCCCGTATGACACGAACAGAACAGGTCGACCTTGTCGTCCTGGGAAGTTATGGCGGGCAAACAGGGGATATTACCAGGATCTTTTTTGGCAGTACGGCCGAAAAGGTCGTTCGCACCGTGACATGTCCAGTGCTTTGCGTCCCGCATCCTTATCATAAACGACAGCCTTTTACCGATGTTGATGCAGTATCCAGACCGCTCAAAACGGAAACAAAAAAGAAACGCGCCAAACCCTCATCCGTTTCAAGAAAAAGGAAATAATTGCTGACGACGACCCCAACCCTCTGCATAAACCAAGGGCTTCCTATTGTCCGGTACGCCGGTTCCAACCCTAGCCGTTCCTCCAGTCCTTTCTGCTTTTCATCATTTTTGCCTTATGGACGTCAGGCAACATCCCGCCTCACGATCCCCTCCATCCCCTCCTTTCCCCGTAACGTTTTCAAGGGCATTTCTTCTCCCTTATCCACGCTCATGCCTGGCAGGATCTGTCACTCACAGCGGGGTCGGCTTAACCCCGTCACTCATCCCATCTGGTGGTCGGAAGCATTCGAACTTCTTACCCGAGACATCAATGTGATGGTCCCGGTCATTCAGGCAGGAACGGAATATTCTTGGATCGGAGGCAACCGGGTCTTTGTAAGTTTGGTTCCTAATCAATTCCGTCGTAAACCACTTTGAGCATTTCTACAAATATCCATGGACGAAATTCCTCAAATACTGATTACGCTTGGTGCCATATTCCTATTGGGACTATTCACGGACCTGTTGGGACGCCGGACTTTTTTACCACGAGTCACACTCTTGCTCCTGGCGGGATTTGCCATTGGTCCCGCGGGGTTCAATGTTTTGCCGGATTTCAGGGAGGATTGGTTTCCGGTTGTCACCAACATCGCCTTGTCCATGGTGGGTTTTTTGATCGGCCATCATTTGACGCTTCGATCTCTTAAAAAAAGGGGAAAACCGGTTCTCTGGATCTCTATTGGGGAAGTGGTGGGAGCTGCAGCAGCCATGTTCCTTGGCCTTCTCCTAATGGGGTTTCCTCCGGAAATCGCTCTTCTTCTTGCAGGCATTGCTCCTGCGAGCGACCCTGTGGCCACCATCGATGTGATTCGGGAGGTAAAAGGCCAGGGAGAATTTCCTCAAACACTGGAAAGTGTTGTGGGCATCGACGATGCCTGGGGGCTCATCGTGTTCAGTTTTTTATTGGCCATGGCTCAGGCGCTTTACGGAAAGGGAGAGGGATGGGACATTGTTCTCCTCGGGATTTGGGAAATTGGTGGAGCCTTACTGCTGGGACTCCTTTTGGGTATCCCTATGGCCTATTTAACGGGGCGACTTCAACCAGGAGAACCC
>JAGQKG010000184.1 GCA_020430245.1 Nitrospira sp. | reverse complement strand
TCGTCGTCTTTGTAACGGTCAATAGGACGAACTCCATTCAGGGTCACAGCCGAAAAGGTCTTGACGGCCCGTTCTACGTTTTGCTCTTCCGTTGATTTGGTAAAATTTCCCGCAGAGGTTGAAGCGGCATAGTCCTGCATCAGATAGGCGGTATAGGTGCGAAAAGTTTTTGCCAACTCGGCGCGTGCGCGATTTTCAGCAGTTTCCCAAGCGAGTGGTTCATTTTTCACACCGACGACCGCCCCTACCCCATAGATGGACTTGGAATCATCGACATTCATCACACCCGATCCTTCCTTGACCCACTTGGGAGGACCTCCACATGCCACAAGCATGAAAGCGAGAATCGCAAACCCTCCGATGCGGAGAACAATCCGATGCATATCATGGCCTTGTTCATTCATTAGGGTACCCTAACCTTTTTTAAGAAAATTTTTATCAGAGTTTCCTGTCAGATGGGCTAAGAAAATGCTAGCATTGGACCTACAACCTGTCAAGAAAATTGGACTTTTTACCATCTCACCCTTCCTCACATCGAATTTTCATTCATCATCATTCGAGACGTGCAGGAAACCAAGGAGGATGTATTGTGGCTGATGTAACAATTGAGGATGGCATTATCCGGGTGAAAGAACTCGACATTCAGGATGGAAAAGCCGCCAAGGCTTTGGCTGAATATCCGGAAGCCAAATGGGCTGAAATCACCAGACGTGCGGTAAAGATTGGCCTGGGCTTTTTAAAAGGAGGGGCAGAACCTTGACCCTTTCCTTCCTTACTTTACAATAGTGTTAAGACTGACCGTTCATCTATTGATGAAAATCAGAAAAGGGAAAGCCCCCTGCCTGGCTTGTAGGGTCCCAGAGTTATAGATTTGAGGACGTAGAACGAATTCCGGCTTGCTGGGCATGCTCGATAAATCTGTTTAACAGATCATCTCCAAGGAAAATGGGTATCTCAACCAGCACGGGATACTCGTTCTGAATCAATTCCTGAAAGTGAGCCTGTTGATGCGATGGGACTCCTAAAATCGTCCCGAAGGCGTGGACATATTCCCCGTGCCCTTGGGCGATTTCTTGAAGGAGTGTGTCATGGTTGGTCACCACAAAGGCTCTGGCTTGTTCACCACGTTTGACAAGCCCGTCTTCTGTCCACCAGGACTTCCCGGAAGTGGAGGACAGAAACTCGGATGTGGCATCTGTCGTGGTATCAAGTGTCGCTTTGATTGTACAACCGGAAGAAAACCACAAAAGGAAGACCCCTAATGCCGCTAACCCTTGAAACGTATTCAATCTTTGTATCATGATAGTTCTCCTTGCCTGAGTCCATGAACATGACATAACCGTCATGACACTTGAAAATTGGTCTTTTATCGAATGGAGTGTACCAAAACTTTGACATTTTTCTTTATGAAACACAACTCCTATCTGATGTACTCTCTGGTTAATCTCTATTAAACTGGATTAAACAAACGCTATGTTGACGCCTGAGGATCATCTTGAGTTAATACGCCGTGGGATTTCCACATTCCAGGTGGAATCACAACTTCAGCGATTGCGTCATGGAGTCCCACCGATCACCATCATTCGCCCGTGCCGGGTGAACGATGGGATCATCCAACTCCATCCCGAGCGTTTCTCACAGTATCAACAACAATTTGAAGCCGCCCGGCAAGCGGATCGGATCAGTAAATTTATTCCGGCATCCGGAGCCGCCACTCGTATGTTTAATGACCTTCTCAAATTTTTGTCCAACGAGACCTCATCGGAATCCCGGTCCAATCAGGCACGAACTCTTCCCCATGCTGTCGATCAGGCATGGACACGTTTGCAGGATTTCCCATTTATTCCGGACTTAGAAAAGTATCTCCATGGGCAAGGACAGCCCCCTCCTACGGATCAACATACACATGATCTCAATACGATTCTTCAAGCGGTTTTGAAAACACCGGGCCTTGGCTATGCCGAATTACCCAAGGCCCTGCTCTCTTTCCATCGGTACGAAGAGGGGCCCCGAACCTCACTGGAGGAACATTTTCACGAAGCCATCCGGTATCATTCCAGCCAAATACCTTCAATAAAAATTCACTTGACCGTTTCTCCTCAATATGAACAGGTCATTAAGAGCCACCTGCATTCTATACAACAGACATTGGAACGACAGGGGTGGAATATCGATTGCACGGTCTCCTTCCAAAAACCGTCGACCGACACCATTGCGCTGGACTCTGGGAACCAGCCATTTCGAGATGAGGATGGCACTCTAGTTTTTCGACCAGGAGGGCATGGCGCGCTCTTAGAAAATTTAAATGACTACCAGGGAGACATTGTGTTTATTTCCAATATTGACAATGTCGTCCCGGACCATTTGAAAGATCCGATTGTCGCATGGAGAAAGGCCTTGGGAGGCTATCTGGTTGAGCTTCAACAACATGTGTTTCAACATATCAAACAACTCAGCTCCATCCCGGCAGATGCGAAAAGTGTTCACCAGGCCGAAGCCTGTATCCTGCATGAACTTCTTCTTCCGCTTCCTCAATCGTATCGAGAATTGGCACTACCGGATCAAGCCACATTGTTGAAACAATATTTAGATCGTCCCATCCGGGTCTGCGGCGTCGTTCCCAATACCGGCGACCCAGGCGGGGGGCCATTTTGGGTCGCGCACCCTGAGGATGCCCCGTCCAGGCAAATCGTCGAGCAATCACAGGTCAATCCCGACTCTGAAGCCCAGAAAAAACTCTTTGCCTCTGGAACGCATTTCAATCCCGTCGATCTGGTCTGCGGCGTCCGTGATTTTCAAGGCAATCCCTTTAATCTCCTGGAGTTCGTCGATCCCGGAACCGGGTTTGTCGGCACGAAATCCTACCAGGGTCGTCCCCTCAAAGCCTTGGAATGGCCAGGCTTATGGAATGGAGGAATGGCGCATTGGATTACCATTTTTGTGGAAATTCCCCGCGCCAACTTTAATCCTGTCAAAACCTTTCTTGATTGGCTTCATCCCGCCCATCAACCTCAGACAAAGCAGAAGTAACTCTACTGCCGGTCAGGCAAACATCTTTTTCGTTTTTCTTCGTTTCTTTCCAATACTCAAGAGCACATTTCCAAGAAGCGTTACCGGTTAAGAAGAGGGAGGTTCAGACCGAAACCTAGTGAAGTTCATTTTGCCCATACTCGGCTCTTTCTGACTACACTAGGACAAATTCCATGAATGAACAAGAATTCTTCTCTCTATGGCAAAACTTTGGGTTCCCCTGTAAATCCCATCCATGGCACGGTGTGGAAATAGGAGAAGGAGCACCATTCACCGTCACCGCCTATATCGAAATTGTTCCTACAGACACCGTCAAATATGAATTAGATAAAAAGTCAGGCCATTTGCGCGTGGACCGGCCCCAGCGCTATTCCAATGTATGCCCCACACTGTACGGATTAATTCCTCAAACCTATTGTGGGCAATCGGTCGCGGAACTGAGCGCCGAATGCACCAATCGGCCCGGCCTCGTTGGCGACCTCGATCCATTAGACATCTGCGTCCTGACGGAGAAAAGCATTATTCATGGAGACGTTTTGCTACAAGCTATTCCAATCGGTGGCTTGCGTATGATCGATGGGGAGGAAGCCGATGATAAAATTGTAGCGGTCCTCAAGGGCGATGCGCTTCATGAACAATGGACCGATATCAAAGCCTGTCCTGTTCACTTTGTGGAACGCCTCATGCATTACTTCCTGACGTACAAAGATGCTCCCGGCTCGCAAAAAAAGAATTGCGAAATTACCCATGTGTATGGCTGCGAAGAAGCCCATGAGGTGATTCGCCGCAGTCAACAGGATTACGCAGCAAAATATGGACACATACAAGCCCAACTCGCAAAACCCCGCCATGCGCTTAATTAAAAAAACCCAGTTCTTCTGACCTCATCTAAGGCATCTCAATCACATTTCTCAAAAAAAGGCCAACCACCTCACGATCAGCGACCGTTCTTATATTCATAGCGACAATTCTTTTTCACTTTTCACCCCTTCTTCACGGCCTTTAAGTCTTGCCCTCTTGAAGCAACGAGCCAAGGGCAGCATAATGGGATTATCAACCGAATCCCTGAGAAGACATGTTCATGATAGCGTCACCAAAAGCGTAACGAAGGAGGAACAGACCTAATGAGTGAAAACATTGAAACCCTGCAGCGATCAACCCGGGTCATTCCTCCCCCACCCGACATAACAGCCAACGCCCATATTCGGGATTATGAAACCGCCTACAAGCAATCCATCGCAAACCCTGAAAAATTCTGGGGCGATGTTGCCAAGGAGCTGCACTGGTTTTCTCCCTGGAATAAAGTCTTGGACTGGGACTATCCCTGGGCTAAATGGTTCGTGGGAGGTACCTGCAACATTGCCTACAATTGCCTTGATCGCCATGTTCAAACCTGGCGAAAAAACAAAGCGGCTGTCATCTGGGTCGGAGAAGAAGGCCAAGAACGAATCCTGACTTATGGCGAGTTATACCGGCAGGTCAACAAGTGCGCCAATGCCCTCAAAAGCCTGGGCCTGAATAAGGGGGATCGGGTCGCCATCTATCTCCCGAAAATCCCCGAGCAAATTGTGGCCATGCTAGCCTGTGCTCGCATTGGAGTGATCCATACGGTGGTGTATTCGGGTTTTAGTGCCACAGCGTTAGCGGCACGAATAGAAGCATGCGAAGCGCGGGTGGTTATCACTGCGGACGTGGGATATGACCGCAGTCGGAAAATCCCACTCAAGCCGGTCGTCGATGAAGCCGTTGCCAAATGCCCGACCGTGGAAAAAGTCATAGTGGTCCAACGGGAACAATCAGCCTCCCCTCTTCAAGCCCCGAAAGAATTGGATTGGGAAGCCTGGATCAAAGATCAATCCCCAAAGTGTGAAGCCGAACACCTCGATTCCGAAACCCCCCTATACATCCTCTATACCTCAGGAACCACGGGGAAACCTAAGGGCGTCGTACACGTCCATGGTGGCTATATGGTGGGCACCTACATCACGACTAAATATGTCTTCAACCTCAAAGACGAAGATGTCTATTTTTGCGTGGCAGATCCAGGTTGGGTCACCGGCCACAGTTATATCGTCTATGGACCGCTCTTGAACGGCGCCACGATTTTAACGGCAGAAGGCAAACCCGACTATCCCAATCCCGGCCGCTGGTGGGATCTCATTGAACGCTATGGCGTCTCGATTTTCTATACCACTCCAACGGCCATTCGGCTGCTCATGAAATTTGGAGAGGATTGGCCAAAAAAATATGATCTCTCCTCCCTCACGGTTTTAGGATCGGTAGGTGAGCCGATCAATCCGGAAGCCTGGGAATGGTTTCATCGGGTGACCGGTGGCACCAAACCCATCATGGATACTTGGTGGCAGACGGAAACCGGCATGATCATGGTCACACCCCTCCCCTGCGTGCCACTCAAACCAGGTTCGGCCACCCGTGGGTTTTTAGGCATCGAAGCGGATGTCATGGACCGCGAAGGCAACACGGTGGAGCATGGCGGTGGTTTTGCCGTCATTAAAAAACCCTGGCCATCGATGATGCGAACCATCTACAACGAGCCGGATCGCTATCTTCTGTATTGGAATACCATCCCCGGTGTATACACCGCCGGCGATGTGTGCCATAAAGATGAGGACGGCTACTTGTGGTTTATGGGTCGAGCAGATGATGTCGTGAAAGTCGCCGGGAACCGCATTGGAACAGCTGAGGTCGAAAGCGCCTTAGTCAGCCATGAGGCCGTGGTGGAAGCGGCCGTTATCGGAAAACCACATCCGACCGCTGGGGAACAAATCAAAGCCTTTGTCATCCTCAAACAGGGACAGCAGGAAACTTCCGATCTCATTAAAAGTTTGCAGGACCATGTCTTAGAAGAATTAGGCAAGATCGCCGTCCCGCGGGAAATTGAGGTTGTTCCCGCACTTCCCAAAACCCGTTCCGGCAAAATCATGCGCCGAGTCCTCAAAGCCAAAGAACTCGGCCAAGATCCCGGAGATATTTCAACATTGGAGGAATAAATCCCTACCGCTCAGTATTTATTCTTTGACCAAACCCCGCTGAGGGATCGACGGGTTGCCGTCGAACGGATTTCTACCGGCCTAAGAGGTCCGTCACTTCCTCCTCCAAAATCCCTTGAATAAAATTCTGGACATGCCCTCGTATCCACTGCTCCAAATTGTTCCAGGTAATGCTTAATTCATCAGTCTGGCTTGTGCTCTGCTTCTTCATGGCGGTGCCTCCTTTTGTTGTCAGGGTTTCGTCACCCGAGAGGATACACCGCCTCTCTCCTATTTACACACCTTTTGAGGATATCTCGTAAATTATATCAGGATGGTTTAGGGAAAAACTTTCTTAGCCAGGGGTGGTTGAGAAGGTTTTTTTGTATGAAGGCTTAGACCATTTGGTCAGTTAGACCCTACGGAAGAGCGTCAAATACCCAGGGAACCACACTTGTGGGTGGTCTTTCCCCGTATTCACGGACAGGTTCAAGAAGACTTTTGAGAGTATTGCTCCATAAAATTGCTTGGGGCCAGCCCCTGAGTAAAAGAGTGGCTCCGTCGGTGATTATAAAACCGCTCGATGTAATCAAACACATCAGCCCGGGCTTCCGCCCGAGTTCCGTACTGCCGTCGGTGCACCCGTTCACGTTTCAATAAGCCCAAAAAACTCTCCGCCACCGCATTGTCATAACAGTTCCCCACGCCGCTCATGCTACTCACAATCCCATGTGCCTGCAGGAAGGCTTGAAACTCCTGTGCGGTATACTGCGTGCCTCGGTCGGAATGGAGGATCACCGTCTCTGGACTCCGTCGTTGCCACACAGCCATCAGCATGGCTTGCAAGACCAGGTCCCGTCCCAGTTGTGGCTGCATCGACCACCCAATCACTTGCCGAGAAAACAAATCCAGGACGACTGCCAAATAGAGCCAGCCTTCGTGCGTGGGAACATAAATGATATCGGTGACCCATTTGGTATTCGGAATCGGTACAGTAAAGTTCCGGGCGAGTTGGTTGGTGATCCCAGCCGGTCGTGCTCTGGATCTCCGCCGCTTCCAGTGTTTGGGAGCGAGAATCCCCCACAAGCCCTCTCGGCGCAT
>JAGQKG010000183.1 GCA_020430245.1 Nitrospira sp. | reverse complement strand
ACACCCCGGATCCGGCCGAGAGATACAGGCTGGTTCGCAACGCGATCCGGAAGGACGTCCAGGAACTCCGTCGCCACATGGACGAGGCGCGGGACAAATTGCCATGGACCATGGTCACAGTGATTTTCCGGGTTGGCAGTACCTCCTTTTTGACGCGAGCGGAGCCCAGGGCGGACGCAATGAGATCCACCTCGCTGGGATACATCTCGAGTGGAACCTCGGGGAGTTCAAAGGAAACATCGGACAGGCCGCGACGAACGGGAGGCGTTTGGGACAATTTCGTGGTGGCCCCGGCATTCAACAAATCCAATAGCCCATCAAATATTTCCGGAGCATTGGCCAGGTCCCCATGCTCAGTGTCTACATAGTAGGTCTTGTGTGTGAGCTCTTCGGGTATGCCGGTGTCCCATGGAACCCGACCATCCCCGAAGGAGGTGGCCTCAATCCGTATTCGCCGCTTGGCTGGAGCCGAAAGGTCAATGGAGACATCACAGGGTGTCGCATCCGCACGCCCCGCGACATAGATCATCCGTTGAGGGTCAATCGGGCTGGCCTGCAGAAGGTGTTGGACCTTGAGAGCTACAGCCAATTGTGCGGCATCAGGCACGGGCCACTCGATTCCGGCTGTGTCTGAGGTCGCCACTTTTGCCCCAAAGAGCCCTCGTGCCCGATCTCGATCATGCTCCAGGAGTGACCGCCAGGTTTCCGCCTGATAGACATCAAGGGAACCGGTATGCGGGAGAAGCTGCAAGACTCCGTCAAATCTGGAAATAATCCCCAGTAACGTCGATTGGGAATTGGTGATATCCAGAAGATCCAACATCCGCACCAAGGGATCACGCCCCATGAGCATGCCGGTGATGGCATGCGACCCCTTATTGGGAGTGCCCAGCATGATGAACCGGGCACCGGGATGCCGGCACATGCGATCCCACACTTTCTTCCCCTCTTCCGTCGCCAGCATGACTCGCACCACCAATCCGCCCATAGAATGCGCCACAATCCGGACCGGTTGTCCCACCGCCTCCTGTGCCTTGACCGTTTCCTCTAAATCCTCGCGAAACCGGTCAGCGAGTTCGATCAGCGATTTTCGCCAATCATAGGCAAAGGGTTTGACCGTATGGGAATTGGCCAGATACCGGAGGAGATTTTTATAACCACTCCCGATAGGTTTTTCAGCCACGACATTTTTCGCGGTATACTTCAGCTTTTTCAGGCCGCCAAAGGCTAAATCCAGCTTATCCAACCAGACACGGTCCTTTCCCACCTTGAGTTCACTGCCCATGGTGCCGGGCAGGACATAGACAACAGGCTGTGGGGATCCGACGGCACGTTTGCGGTAATCATCTTCGGTTACTTCGGAAGGCTCACGCTCCAATCGGTGAAAGAGGGAATGGGGCGGGTCCTTGGTGAGGGCCTGCATCAGTCGATTCGCCGTATCCGTATTCCGAAAATAATGGAAATGATCCACCTCTTTTCCGGTATCAATCCAATATTGCACCTCCCCTGTCCGTTCCGTCCCCCCGAACATGGCCGGGGTATTCACCACCAAATCATGATCTTCCCGGTAGAATAAATCCGTCACGAAGGTTTTGAGTCGCCCCAGCACCCCTTCTCCGGCGACATCCCCGCCTAAAATATGCAGGTCCGCCATCGACCGCACTCCTGGTCGATTCAGGATGCGAACCAACGGCGAAGACGGCATCTGCGCTTCAAGCCCGGGCAACTCTTCCGGTTTCGTCCGATTTTTCACCACGCCCAGCAGAAACGCGGAAAGTCCTTCAAGCACCGGGTTACCCTTCAGCCCAGGGATTGCCTCAACCACGTTCAGGATAATCGACAGATACCGATCCAACCGCCCACTGGCCAGAGTGGTTCCGCGGGCTGGACATCCCACCCGCACAAACCGTTCAATGACCAATTGCTTGCGTTGGAGCAGATGACCGAGTTCCTCCATCTGCTTCAGATCGTCCTTTCGATCCGGTTGAGCAAAGACCTGGAAATCATCCTGATCAAAGGGAAATCGGCCCTCCATCATGCTGCGACAGAGCAATTCCCCCACGAGTCCGCCACGAGAATGCGAGACCAGGTGCAAACGCGCTCCTTCGGGAAAATACCCGGCAAGCTCCAACGCATTTTGAATGGGATTCTGAGACAGCGTTCGATGCAGGAAGGCCAGCAGTCGTTTGGGGTAATGCGCGAGCAGTTGCACCATGCGGGCCTGAGCGCCTCCCTCCCATAGTCCTCCGAAACTGCCTTCAGTCGACGATGCCGTTCCGTGAATAAAGACCAGCCAGGGTTTGTCCGTCTTTTCCTTTTCCAGGGATTTGATCCGGGTGTAATCAGACGACTCTTTACCTTCCCAACGATAAAGGCCAGGGCCCGGTTTCAACACACCCTCGACCTTGTCCTTAATCAAGTCTGTGGTTGCACCGACAGGATCCAGGCCAAACACTTTGAATGCTTTAATCACCCAATTGCCGACACTGCCCCGACTCGGAGTTCCGAGAGGCAACACATGAGGAAGCTCAACCACATCACCGGCAGACCCACGGCTGGAAGTCAATCCAAAATCCCTTTCCAGATCATCCACACGGACCCATAATTTCAACCCCTGGTCCAGTTCCAGCTGAATCAGGTCGTCAGGATTCAAATCGTCGATTTCCAGAGGTGGTTGGCCCGCGCGAGCCCGTTGGACCCTGGCACTGTGTTTCAGGGTGACCAGGTCCTTCAGATTGGCAGAAAAATCGGGAATGGCGGATTTCCGATCGAGCGGCTCACGTTGTCCATGAACGATAAGACGTTTCATTGTCTATTCCTCACATGATGTTGTTGGCATGATCACTAATTTCCCCGGCAGAAGCTAGCGATTATATGTGCAATGGCTGACAACCGTTCCATTTTTTCTCTCTGGAGAAAAGATCGCGGGACTATTACAACAAATCCGTTGAATAATTCCTACCCTTGGCTCCGTCACCACAGTGAAGCGCGGAGGGACCATTGGACATGACAGGTCTTGAAGGAAACATTGAGGTGGCAGAGGCTAGAAAAGAAGGGATGGATTTCGGCGAATGTCTGCCTGTCTCCCTGAACCCTTACCAAAGGAAACGATCATGCAAACAAATTGAGGAAAGAGGTCCAACATTCAAATGGTGGGAAAATAAAGAAGAGAATTCGACTTACGACTGGCGGATTGGCAAGCATTGGAATCACCCTAGCACCCAAATTGTAATCCTGAGAGAAACGAAAGATCTGTGCCCAAAACACCTATCCCCACTAGGCGAGATGCTTGGCCTTCAGCTCAGCAAGACAAGAGGCAAAGGGAAAAAACAAAGACAAAAGGATTAAGGGGCATCCTGGGCAAGACGAAAACCGATGCTATTACTTCGGCGGGCCGGAAAGTTCCTGCTGCTCCGAAAAGACGACCGCAAGAATCCCTGTTCGCTGTCCCACGAACCGCCACGAATCACACGCAAGTCATCCGTTTCGTCAAGTATCGCTGACTCGAGCCTTTCAGGGTGTTTATGTTTGTTCAGACACCACTCGAATACATTCCCTGCCATATCCAGGACCCCCTGCTGCGTAGCACCGCTGGGGTAGATGCCAACTGGAGTCGTGCGGTTCAGTCGACTTTCAGTACTATTGCATCGTGCCGCATCCCATCCCCCAAGCCATGGATACTCATACGTTGGGTCTCCGCCCGTGGCTCCCTGTTGCCATTCCCACTCCGTGGGTAAGCGAATGCGTGAACCCGCCCGATGACTGAGCCAGCGGCAAAATGCCGCCGCTTCATACCAAGACACCCTTTCCCGTGGAAAATTACTTTCACTCCATGTTGAAGCCGCTGGCTCTTCGTTCTGCCCTAGACCTTGCCACCACTCCTCATTTTGGTAGCCATCCTCGGCATCAATAAATGCCTGAAATTGAATATTCGTCACAGGATATTTGGCCAGACGAAACGACTGGACCTCAAACACATGGTCGACATCCTCCAGTTTGATTGGGCCTTGTGGAATCTCGATCCATTCAATATCAGGTAAGCCGTCCGTACGGAGTCCGATCCCAGGCCGAGGATCCCCAAACTGAACCAACGAATATCCAATCTGGAACCGATCCCGATGGGACAACGTCGATTGATCAAGATGAGCAATGAACTCTTTCATGGGGTTAAGGAATCGCTCAAACACCTGGGAGGGAATTTTGCCAAACCGCTGAAGGGATTTTTGAACGTCTTGGACACGCTGACCTAACCAAAGTTCTTCTGGACGCTCTGCATTCTCATACCACCGACGTGCTGCCTCCTCAGCATGCTCAATCAGGCGCAACGCTTCACCACCATCGTCAAGCCATGCTTTCAGTCTCGGCCAGGCAGTAAAGAGCTTTTCGTGAGCAACTTCGACGGATGTGGCATTCGTCTCCCCACTCGTGACCAAAACCCGACAGTCGGGACCGGCCAACGCTTGAATCAACGCGGTCGCACCCTCTTCGTCCCTAAAGGCACCCAGAACTACACGTTTTCTCGTGGGTGGGCGATCCCGTTCAAGATGCACCAGCTCCGCAAACACGCGATCAAAGGTGCGACACACGTTTTCGTCTAATTTCTCCATGACCTGATCGGCTTTAGTACCGATGGCACCAGCCACGCCTCCGATGTCTTTATAGGCCTCAAACATGAAGACTCGCCCCTGCCGACGTTCAAAGAGTTGCTTCAATGCGTAGGCCACGAGCGGAAGATTCCCCGGCTCTTTTCCCGCCTCATTAAGAATCTCGTCGACTAAATTCGGTACGAATGCGTACCCTGTTGCCTGAGCAGGCTTTTCAATCATCTCCGGTAAGATCCGCGGAGACACCGGCCCCAGATGATAATGGTAGCCAGCATTGAGCACTTGCAAGACTGGCTCGGATTCTTCCAATTTCCCAATAAATTCACTGCGCACGGTGGTCACCACCCGAACACGGTTCTGCCTATCCCAAGCCGTGGCGACTAATCGCTCAAGGAAATGCTGAATATCCTCGTCTTTGAAGCCTTGGGTATAGAGTTCCTCCAGTTGATCGACAAACAGCAGCACCTCCTGATCAGCGGAAAAATGCGGGACCAGCAGAACCCCGATCGTCGTGGTATTCTTCGCCAGACTGGCGGCTAGGTCATCGGCACGAGTGGGTATTTTCGGAAAGGCTTGTTTTAACCCCGACGCGAGTGACTCAAACGGCCCCCGGTCGTCAAAACTGGGGGTCAGGCGTAGCCATTTCCATTTTTCGCTTCCAGGGAGACGCCCCTCTTTGATCAGGGCGTGCCACAGACCGGCCGCCACCAAGGATGACTTGCCCGAGCCTGAGGCCCCGCTGATGAGGAGGAAACGCCCCTGTTGCTCGCTCATCTTCGCAATCACGTCGTCTACTTCCCGTTCCCGTCCGAAGTACAACGGGGCATACCCTTCATCAAACCATTCCAACCCGGGATAGGGAGATTTGCCTTCTGGCCATTCGATGGTTTCTGGCAACGACGCGGGAGATGTAAATTGGACGTGCTCAACCAGGGCCTGATAAACGAGCAGTTCAAGCTGAGAGACATCGCGAAACTGGGCCCAGATGAGACCGGCATCCTGTATTCGTTTTCTGAAAGTCTCTTGCCGCTTACCAAATTCATGGTCTTTGGTAAACCAACCAGGAACTGTTGCATTTTCATCCAAGAGGAAAACCAGCCTGAGTTTGGCCGGATCGTCACTTGCCGCCTCAAATTCGAGTTCGGTATACGACACTTTTGGGCGGTCCCAAACAGGCGAGCCATACCGAAACCCGATCACTCCAACATAGACATCGCATTCCCTGACTTTTTCCTGACAATACACTGCGGACTTTTTATCTCGAGAGGTAAAGTACCTCATATCACAGGGAACATGCTCCGCTCGATTCACCGCCGCAATCGCCGCATCGATGAAGGATTTGCCCGCAGGGTATTTCGTAAACTCTGAGGTGTGACTAATGAACACGCGGCGGATCATTTCGAGTTTTTCTCCTCCCAAGTATGCTGATATATGGCCACATTATTAAAAGAACTTCAAGTTTTTATTATGATGGACGTCCTACAAGAAGGGGGTACTCCATCGAATAGGTTGAATTGGAATCAGGGGAAACAGAAAAGATTCCCTTTAGCGACGAGTCTGGATCGGTCCATTCAGGAAAGATTCCGGCCGACGACTTGCCCGAATAACAAGAATTAATTGAGAAATCAGTGCCTGGTGATGCCCTCTCGACGGGACTCATGCCCGGCCCACACCTGATCTCCGTGGCTAGATGCTTCGCTGTGGGCTCAGCATGACAATTTAAGAGATCCACTGATAATTTCAGTTTGTCTCCGTTACTTGTGCCAGTTGTTCCTGTTCCCAACCGCCGCCCACGGCTTTAAAGAGATCCACCATAGCCGTGAGACGTGCGCGTTCGGTTTGGACCACGCCCAATTCCGCATCCAGGACGATGCGCTGAGCATCGATGACATCGATATAGCTGACCAAGCCCTTGCGATACCGGATGTCCGCAAGCTCCAGCGATTCCCGGGCGGCGGCCACATGTTGGCGTTGACTGGCCAGTTGCTCTTTGCGCGATTGCAGAGCGACCAGCACATCGGCCACTTCCCTGAACGCATTCAGAATGGTTTGCTGGTAGTCCTCCAACATTTGCTGGTACCGGTTCTCCGCCACTTCCAATCTGGCCAGATTGGTATAGCCTTCAAAGATGGGAAGGGTAATCGAGGGACCGATCGCCATGTTGCGGCTGCCCCATTTGAACCATTGATCGAATTCGCTGGTGACAAACCCTCCCGTTCCCGTGATAGACAGACTCGGGAAAAAGTATGCGCGCGCTTCCCCGATGCGCGCATTGGCGGCTTTTAAGGTTTCTTCTTTTTCCAAAATATCCGGGCGCCGTTGCAACAGATCCGAAGGCAGACCAACAGGGATCGTTGGTTGCGCCAGCACGGACCGTAAGGGCTTAGCAGACAACATCAGTGTACCCGAATGAGCTCCCGTTAACACTTCGAGTTGATGCAGTTGCACGGCCCGTTGACGCCGAAACTCGGGAATTTGCGAGGCCGTTTGAGCCACAAGGGTTTCCTCGCGTTTCACGTCCAGGTCGGATACCAG
>JAGQKG010000182.1 GCA_020430245.1 Nitrospira sp. | reverse complement strand
AAAAACGTTTGGCGCAGAGTGGTGGAAAGGTTTGGGGCGCTCAATAGTTCTGTGAGGGTAACTGGAGGAACAACCGCGATCTAATCCAGAAGGGCATGATCAATCAATGTCACATCCGTCCCTTCCGCTCCCTGCAAATAGGCGATTATCGAGCTCGTGTCCAGGCAGATCATCGGTCTTGCGAGCGTCCAAGTCGAGTTGAAGCTTGACCTTACCCTTGAGGGAACGAAGATTTCGATAGGCTCCACCGGCGGCTACCAGTTCTAATCCTCGTCGAATGGTTGGAGTGATCCCTTCCCCCGTGGCCTGAGTGGCTCGAGTCAGGAGATCATCCGGGACTTGCAGGGTCAGTTTTTTGAGTTTTGTCGGCATGGGTTCTCCTGGGTGAGAAGAATTCAAAGAGGGCACCCGAGGGATATACCATCATTAATGCCATATATCCATATGGGGTGTGAGGAGGGCTTGGAGGAAAACACATTTCTCGTTTTACTTAGCCAGATCAACCTGCCTCCTTTCCTTTTTGGAGCAGGTTGCTCTCCTTTTTAGGGGTTTTTTTTGTAAGGTGGGGGGAGGCAGGAATCAATCGTTCGGCCATCTGGGATTTACCGGCACCAGTATTGGGATCGATCCCATTCGGGAACTCGAAGTGATTTTTCTCTCCAACCGGGTGCACCCCACCCGAGACAACCCAGCCATCAAAGCCTTCCGTCCCAAACTCCACGATCTGATCATTCAGGAAATTTCAGGACAACCCGAATGATAATCCAAGAATTCTGGTGTCACCTGAACGATATGGGATCTAACGCTATCTCGGAACAGATGATATCACTTATAGACCTTACTGCGATGGGCAATGACATGAACCGTCATAATGGACTCGGTTAGATCTATGGTGTACAGCACACGCCAATCACCGATGCGAAGCTTATATAGTCCCGCAAACCGTCCAGTGAGGGTTTCAGGCTGTATGTGGTCGTAATGTTCAGAGAACCATTGAATCTTTGCCGCGATTCGATTGGCTATTCCACTGTCAAGCTGAGCAAAGTCTTCGAGTGCTTGGGGAGTGAACTCAACCTGAACCATCAATGAAGGTTGTACCTTTTTTTCACTTCATCGAAGGGGATTCGTTCTGTTGATTGAAGAGAAGAGGTCAGACGCGTTTCCATCTCTTGGGTTAACTCACGTCCGCTATCAGGGTCGGTAAGTAATGCTTGCAGTTCTTCGTGGATGGCGTTCTTGATGAGAGCTTGGAGCTCTTCGACTGTCAGGTCAGCGATTTTCATAAATTTTCCTTTTGATTGTGAGGATAGGAATTTCAGCTAACGGAAGTCAACAAAAGATAGGGGATGGGGATTAAGCCTTGGATCTATAAAGAATTGACCGTGTCGGATGGGTATATGAAGAAACGTCAAGATGCCACTCCCAATTTTTCCCTAGCGGTGCCGTGTTTCGCCTCGGCAGGCGAGCTACTTTTAATGGGATAAAAGTAGCCAAAACCATTGACGTCCTGCCTGCCACATCGGATAGGGCGGACGCAAACCTGTGGAGAGCAGCCCAACTTGCGGAGCCTGTCCTGAGTTTTGTCGAAGGGCCGGACAAAGTCTGCCGTCTTGATCAGAACCTCCACCCTGAGGGCCAGGCAGCAGGCATCGTGTAAAAAGAAGTGAGTGGCGTAGGGATTGATGCCATTTTTTTTGCTAGTGGAAGGGGACTTATTTGAGGTATACAAACGGAGTTCTGACTATGCCCGTCCAACCACTGGTTAGGCAATTGGGTCAGGTGCTGATAGTCTTGGGTACTTGTAGCTCGATCTCATAAGATTAAGAATGGTAAGAAACCATTCACGCCCCCTTTATTCCGTTGCTCCCACCTATATATAGGATTCAAGAACCGGTTGGATATTTTCGGAATTAGTTGAATCAAGATCAGACAGGATTTGTTTTTTGTTCACCGAGGCGATCTTTCCAGCCTTTTCCGTGTGGGTCAGGGTATATTCCACACGGACGATTTTCATTCTATTCGTGTCCTCTTCTTTCCGTTGTCGTTCATCAAAACTATACTGGAAGGTAACCTGGAAAAAAGAGAGCCGACCGTTGGTTATTGGGGGTCATGGCGGCAGCCGGGCTTGTAACCAAACCTACAAGCTTTCTCAAAAAAGGATTGAGCCTGGATTGGATTATTAAAGTCCCCCTGGCCACGTTTGTACATGACCCCTAATTGGTAACAACCTTCCCCATCATTTTCGGAGCAGGCTTGCTTAAAAAATCCTTCGGCGCGTCCCATATCCCGTGGAGCGATTCTCCCATAATCATATATCTTGCCGAGTATTGTGCACGCGGACGCACGTCCCTTTTTACAGTCCTGGTTATAAAACGGCACGGCTTTTTCACAGGCCTCTTTAGGGCCATAGCCGCCACTACAAGCTTTCATATAAAGTGAACTCGCCACATTGTCATCCAGGGGTACGCCCCAGCCAGCCTCATAGTGCATGGCGAGCCACAGGCAGTTATACAAGTAATTTTCCTCTTGCAAACGTTCTTTAAGAAACGGATTTCTCGAATCCTTCAAATCATCGAGTTTCTCACAGCCTCTTCGTCGGATGGCAACGGATCGCCGATATAAAGATTCGGCATGTGAGGCATCCAGTTGCACACCACGTCCCTGTTTATACATGCGAGCAAGTTCCCAACATGCCTGAGCATTTTCCAGGTTGCAGGCTTTTAGATACACTTCTGCTGCACGCGACGAATCCAGGCTTGTTCCCGTGCCTTCCTCGTATAGTTTTCCAAGGCGAGTGCAAGCATCGGCAAGGCCTTCTTCGCAGGCCAACCGGGCAAGTGTTTCAGCTCGAATCGGCTCTACTGGCCTAGCAATTCCGTCTGAATACTGCCAGGCAAGTTGGTCAAGACGCTTACAGCTATCCAAATGGCCAGCCTGGCAGTATTTGTAGTAAAACGCATTCTCAGCCTCGAGCAGTTTCTTGTTGGCCTCAGCCAAACGGCCCAGGAGTTCGGTTGCATCAGAATCTTTTTGGCTGGAAAGGTGGCTGATGAGTTCCTCCATGGTCCATTGGTAATGCTTCATCCCACCCGTTTCAATAACCTTTTGTACGAAACCAAAGCGAGACTCAGCCTGTTCTACAAGATCATAGAATTGCCCAGCGGCCTCTCCTATCTTCTTGTCCGCGACCCGATAACAGCTGGCGAGATTTCCGTTGTTACACAGACTTTGATCAACGGATTCGACTAATGGGACCTCTTTTGACGTTACTAGACCTTTATAATTCATATCCGATAACTCGATGCAAGCATCGGTTTGCCCTCTCTCGCATAGATCAGCCAAGGCAGCTCCTAGCTGCAGGCATGACTCTCCCCCTACGGATTGGCACCCTTTCCGGAGCAGAGGGAGGGCATCGTTCTTGTTCGCTGCCGCACCTGGTTCCTCAATTAGTAGCTGACCAAGCCTGACACAACTGGGGTCGTCCCCTTCGTCGCAGGCTTTCCGATAAAGCACTGCAGCGCGTGCTTGATCCTTGGTTCCTCCTTGGCCAGTCTTAAGCAAGGTCGCAAGCTTTCTGTAGCAATTGGTTTTCCAATAATCTTTCCGTTCCCAATAAGCCAACTCTTTCGTTTCGCATGCGCCGTCATAAATCTGTGCCGCTTTTGCTGGGTCTTTCGGAACTCCATTCCCCTCGACGTAAAGATCTCCGAGGAGGACACACCCAGAGAGAGAGCCAACTTCACAAGCTCGCTCGTAATACAGGAGGGCTTGTGACATGTCTTGCTGCACCACCTTTCCCATCTCGTAATATGCGCCTAGTACTCTACAGGATGCGGAACGCCCATCCTCACATGCCTTCTGATAAAGCGGAAAGGCCTTCTTTTGGAGCGACGTGGTCTTATGGGTATTTTTTTGAATGTACAGGCCCCTTCTATATTGAGTTGCTGCTTCGGAGCAGGCGGCAGGCACCCCAATGTCACAGCCTTGTTCAAGGAGAGCCATCCCTCGCTTAGCATTCTCTGGAACTGTTCTGCCAATAAAGTATTCAAGGGAGAGGAGATAGCACCCGATGCCTTCCCCGTCATCGCAGGCTTTTTCGAAAAGTCTAACCGCTTGCGCTGGATCTTTTCCTCCGACTGTTCCGGATTGAAGCCAACCTCCAAGGATGAGGCAAGCCTTTGCGAAACCATTATCACAAGACTTTGTGAACAGGGATTTCGCCCGATTGTGGTCCCGCGTTACGCCATGCCCCTCAGCATAGAGCATTCCTAGGCCAGCACAAGCTTTGGGATCATCAGCCCCACAACCCTTTTCGTAAAGCGTAGCAGCAGTAAGATTGTTTTGAGTCACTCCATGCCCGAATTGGTAACGAAAACCCAATTCAGCACAGGCCGAGATAGCTTCCTGATCACATGATGCTTTAAGTTCAGCCACATCTTGTTTTGACCTTTCAAATGCTTCCCGGAGGATCTCAGAATCGGTCGGTCCGGCATCCGTTCCCTTAAATCTTGCAACATCTTGTAGACTTCTTACCTGTTTCTTTAATTGGGCCACCTCTCTTGAATCTTCTTGCGTGTCGGGTCGTTCCGATTTCAGGTTTACGTCTCCCTCGAAGTTTTTCCCAATAACGTTCAAAAGCTGGCTAACCACAGCAGAGGAATCATAGTGAAAATTCTTTTGCTCAGTTCCCAGGTATGCTTCCCAGACATTATCTAGTTTTCCCTCACGTGTGTTTCTATATAATAGCAATAGGATGCGCTGGGCAGTATATGGAAACTGGGACGGGACTACTTGTGTGCCCCGTGTCGTTGCGGTGAACGACTCGTTACCGATCGCCCCTGTAGTTGTAGATGTACTAGGGAAGACTAGAGGGGAATCAATGAAGGTTGTATCCTCCCCCAAGCCGAAAAATAACACTAAGCTATTTCGAGTTGGTTCCTCAATGACAGTGAACCCCGCACGCTTCATTTCAGTAACAAGCAAGTTATGGAACTGCTTATCTTCGACGGTTGCTTGCTCGCCCAAATTAACAAATATTGGTTGGGACTTCACAAAGCTAAAATGGGGATCAACTTTGCTTGATAGGTATGCGGTTGGCGCACAGGAGACAAGTGTGAGAATTAAAAGTAGTGCCAAATGGTTGTTGATTTTCTTATCCATTTGTTTGTCCGGTCACAGCCAACAAAAGAGCCGGTACTACATAGCATGTATGAATAACATCATAAACTCACCGTTTTGGTATGGAAACTCGACGGATCTAAGGCGTTGTAGCTGGGCTTAATGAACCTAAATCCTGCACAAATGCACACCATGTCAAGTTGAAAAAACAGTAAGGGTGTACACCAAGGAAATTGGATTATACCGACAACAATTCCAGGAACGAACCATGTTTCTGAAACCCAACCACTCCAATGATTTATTCTGCTATCGACCGTACAAACGGGGAGAGCTGCTGTGCCAGGTCCTCCCGAACCTCCCGATACTTCCCTATCGGCCCGCAAAAAGGATCAGCGACATCCCTTTCCAGTATGCGAATCTTCGACTCGGCCATCGGAAACTCTTCCCGAAAGTAATCCGCATGGTCGTGTTGAAGAAAAATAATTGTATCGGCCCATTCCACAGCTTCTGATGTCACCGGTTTTGAGAATTCGTTGGAGATATCAATATGGACTTCCTTCATCACTATAACCGCATTCTTTGCGACTGCCTTATTCGGATGATGGCTAAGGCCCGCTGTTCGAACTTCAAGAGGGACGGCGATGTCACTGCCCATCTTTTGCAAAAGGCCTCCGGCCATCGGGCTTCGACAAGTGTTTCCTGTGCAAACAACGAGAATTTTCATGGACCAGAACTAACGACGATGCCCCGAAAAATGTCACCCACTAAACAACGAGCCTCTTTAGCATCATTCTGGCTCGCGGACCGGATTGCCATCCCGCCATGTGCGGGCTCTCGTCGCAGCACTGCCAATTTTTGTAAAGTTTGAACAAGGGTGGAAGAGACAAACCCTGTGTTGATGCCATAAGAATTTAGTTGTTGCTTCGTGGATGGGCTCAGCATTAATCGCGAGAGGAGATTTGCTTTTTTCCCAAGAGCTTTGGGACTCCTAAAAAATCCCAGATCAGAAATTGACCCAAGTCGAGCTGCCAATTCAGATTCTGCAGCCCGACATAGATTTAGTATTGTATTGTCCCAATTGGCGCTTGGTTGATTCATAACAAGATTTTCTTGCCTCGCCCATTCGTCCAAATGTTGCAGGGTTGGCGCGGAGAAAAGAGAACGCTGAAGGCCGATATTCTGCAAAAATTGGTTGACGTATTGTTCCCGCCACTCTCGGCGTGTCGTTGTGTTTTTCATCCCGTCCTTTGTGGAATATCCACTTTGGCCTCGTTGAATTTAAAGTGACCCCTTACGTCATTTTCTTTAAAGAGTTTATAGGCCATCCTCTAAACTATAAAAATGCGTTTCCCGAAGGACAGCTAACTGCGAGAAAATGGTCTGGAAAGGGCCGTAGAAAGATTCTTAGTCAACTGGAGAAAAAAGTCAAATGAGTTAGTTGGCTCTGGCTGGATCTTTTAAGGGTAAGCACAGATCCTTCGCTCTGTCTCCTCCTTTACCAGATCGAGCATCGCATTGACCAACCACGCGGACGTGAAGACCTCCCCGTGATCAGCGACACGTTGTTTGGACTTGATGTATTTCACGGGCCGATGTACTTCAGGAGTCGCTTCCTTCTGGTTATTGCGGGCTAACAGAGTCCGCTGCTGAACGTCAGTGTTAACCAGCGGGAGTGTACAAACGTCTGAGTTAAACGCCCTGGTTGGCTTTTCACTCTTCCTCATCTTGGAGTAGGTTCATTGCGCCATGAACCACGGCAAGAACGTCTATTTGATCTTTTTTAATGTGATAAATGATTCTGTATGGACCGAAGAATACTTCTCTAATTTGATCTGCATCGTATTCTGGTGCTTGGCGACCAGGGGAAACGTTCCGATTTGTTTGGATCTCTTTGTAATTCGATCGACTGTACGTAAGGCGTAAGTCTTTGAGTCCTGAGCAATGTGTGCATAAATAGCATCCAAATGCGCTTCGGCTGTCTCCGTCCAATGAATTTTCATTCCGGCAGACCGTATTTCTTCCTAATTTCTGACACATCCTTTGTTC
>JAGQKG010000181.1 GCA_020430245.1 Nitrospira sp. | reverse complement strand
ATCGCTGACCACAATCCGGTAGGTATGTCCCTTCCGCAGGGAAATCTCGTCGATCCCAATCGCCTTCGGAGCCGGAACGCCGGTTCGCCGGAGTTGCTCCGTCATGTACTGCTGCTCCAATCCCTTCACCGTGTGCCAAGCCAGATGCACGTCCTTGGCCACGTCCTTGATACTCATGGCGCGGCACCGCCGTCCCACAAAAAAGACAAACCGCTTCGTGTAGAAGGGATTGTCGGCCAGCCAGTCCAGCCGCTCCCGCTTCACCTTGCCGCACCGCCGGCAGGAAACGCGCCGCACCGCCACTTCCAAGTAAATCCGCGCATCCCCGCATGAGAGGTCCCGGACCAGACGTGGCTTGCTGTCGTACGAACTTCGGTACACAGTCCCGCAACACCCGCCCACCGTTTTTTTTGACGCCGCTCCAGTTGGATGATCCGGGCCTGCGGGTCGCCAAATATTCCCTTGATCGTGGCCCTTGGACGACACCCGGGGAATCGGTACGCATCCAACAGGCTTTTCTTTTGTGCCATCCCGCAATCATGCCAAAAAATTCTCTAGATTTGAATTCGTTTTTCCCTTGCATGAAGCGAGCTTACGCCCCTCAACTCTCAAAACCTACCCACTCACTTCTACGATGAGCCTAAAAATATTAATGGCCTCTTGCGGAAGTTTCTTCTAAAGGGAAGTAAAGTTCCCCACCCAAAGGGCGGGGCTTTCCAAAACCCTTAAAACAACTTCAGTGGCTTAGCCTCGTGTTCTTCATGCCGATGATAGCGAATATAGCGTTGCACCACAGCCGCCGTGACCGCATCGCCCACGGTCCGAACCAAATATCCCTCTTCCCAAAACGCGTGCTTCCTCAAATGCTTCTTCAACTCTGGATATTCTCTGAACACCTGCCTGGCTGAAATGCGCTTCAAGATCCCCACCCCTTTGGCAATCGAATACCGGGGTGGACAATTCAGAAAGACATGCACGTGCTCTTTCGCCACCCCCCATTCGACCAGCTCAAAGCCAAAGTCCTCCGCAATTTGGCGAAACACCGGCTCAAGGTGTCGTCGGATATCCTCTCGAACGATCCATCTCCGCTCTTTCGGTGCCCAGCCCAGATGATATATCGTGTCGTAACCCACATAGCTCGTTCGTTTCAGTGGCAGGCGCCCATGGTATCACAACCTGGACCGGCCTCCGGCCGGCTGAACGTTTCCTACCCACTCAAAGAGCGGGGCTTCCACGTTCGTTTTAGTGATTTTTCGAAAATCAGTCATCAGTCGGCGGCCTGTCTGAAGCACCATCTGCGTAGGCGCTTCTGATTCCGTACCCAGGCCGAAACCCTGGTTCGCATTCCCAAGGGTGCACTTGAAACTTGAATTCACACAGGTGGCTCAAAAAAGGAATATACTACTAGCGGACCATTCAACATCTTGCAGAACACGTTTTTTTAACAACAGCCTAGCTTCCCATGGCTCCTATGATGATCCCAATGGCATCTGTATACATACTCACGACCGTCGCTCCCAGGGCGGATTGAGCTGCTATCACCGTGCCAGCAATCAGCGCAGCCAGGAGACCGTATTCAATGGCCGTGGCTCCCTCTTCATCTCGAAGTAAATTCTTCAACAAACAGTGATAGTGTTTCAGGAGAATTGTCTGCATAATGCTGATCTCCCCTCCCCTATATCCGACCTTTAGATCTCTTCATTTCTCAACCCTACGCTGGATTTCAATCGTGGACTCCCGCTGAAGTGCCGCCCAGATAAACGCTCATCCGGAACGGCACTTCCAGACACCTCTGCGGAAGGAGCGCACTCTTAGCTCTAGGACGCACTAACCTTGGTATTAATATCTGAGAAAACACCATTGAGCGTCTGGCCTAAGGTTCCCACAATAGTCGCAATTACTGCAGCGATCAACGCAGCCAACAAGCCATACTCAATGGCGGTGGCTCCCTCTTCATCATTCACGAAACGCATAACTTGGTTAACCATAGTGCATCTCCTTAACGGGCGAAGGTAAATACTTTCGTTACGCCAGACTGCCCGGAAAATTCTGACGCAGACGTTGCCCCTTGGCTCTCCGTGCCTTCGGCAACCCGGCTATCAGGGACCAACCCTGACCCGTGGTTTTGCGCCCACGCCTTTCAACGTGTTCGCCCTTATCGGGAAGGGGCACCCGACCGAATCCATATTTCATGGTCATGAATAAATGTTCGTAGACCCAGGAAAATTTTCCATTTCGTATTCTGTGGCTCTTCGATTTCATGCTTCATTATCGACCTCCACAGAAAAAACTTGCGCATGCTTTTCATTGAAACTGTTTCATATTGTGCAGCGGTACAATGGGTTGCCTCCCTTTGTTAATCATGAAGATCGAAAACATTCAGATTGGCCTCATGTTCGATGTAGCACGGCCAGTAAAAACGGGAGGCATGAGGCATTTTTTCTGAGATATCCCCGATGACTGCGGACGCCAATTCATTTTTTGGTAGAGGGGGATGAAGGGATATTTTTCACACAGGGGCTTAAAAACACTATCATGATAATAAGGAGTGCTTCTAAAAAAACCCTTGGTTTTTTCCAAAATCTCTGCTGCTCCTGGAGTGAAAATTTCCGGAAGTCGGTTAGAGAGTCGGGTAATTGAGCTTCTGAGCGGATATCCCCAGCTTGTGCAGGCTGATTCCCCCCTACTTATGCCACTTGTGGCTTCCGCGTCCGGGAGAACACCAGGAGTCGTTGAAAATTATACGTGAGATTTTTATCTCAATTTTGAGGCAAGCCCGAACGAGCCCGAATGTTTGAATCAGTTTGCCTCACATCGGGGTCCCCTGATGCTGGAAGACATGTTCGAGGCCAGCTCGAATATGAGATTGGCACCGGATATGAGCCTTTTGTTGAGGGGTCGGGACTTGGTTGCGATACCCTTTCCGTAGAATCTGGGAACGCAGCTTCCGTGCTTTCAGCAGGGCTTCAATCTCCTCGGAGCAATTGGCCGAATCAGCTCATACCTCGCTTCCGATCTCCACTTGGAATACCACCACGTCCAAGATATAGCTGTTATGCATTGGTGACTGTATATTTCCGAATGAGCTTGTTCTTCTTATCCACGGTCACATGGTTCTTGTAGCCATAGTGATTTTTGCCATGCAACACCGTCCAGCGGTCTTCCGTGCCTTTCTGCCGCCGCTTGGCCAGCTGACGCTCCCCCTTCGTGTGGAACACTCCGGCTTTGTTCGCCGCGTTTTCGTCGCGCGAGGTCGATTGTTTGGGCACAGGCCCCAGCGTGGTTTCAAGCCGTAGTCCGCCCACTCAATTGCGCAAAGAGGGTCTCCACGACCTGTGCGTGACCCAAGTATTCCCAAAACAACCGGATGGTTTGGGAATCCAGGATTCCAGACCGAGCGCCAAGAAACCCATGAAGGACAACCGGTCTCGAATCTGATACTCGGACTGCTCATCAGACAATTTATAGAGGGCGTGAAGGACAAGGATTTCAAACATGATCAGGACAGCAAAGGGAGGTCGTTCTCCTTGCTTCCGCTTGGAGTGGCGGAGGACTGCCACTAGAGCTGGACAATCCTCCCAAGGCATATGGGAGACGAGCAATTCTAAGACATCCCCGTTGTGATTGAGGGCGTCGTAGCGAGTCGCGGGGTCAAAAAAGTTAATTAGACTTTGTGCCAGGATGAGGAATCCTCCTTTTGGCAGGAAGAATTGCAAATTACGCACAGATTTTCAGGTGTTTTTAGAGATGCCCATGAATCAGAAGATAAGAATTCACTAAGAAGTTCCCTTCCTCACTTGTAACTCATGACATGAGCCAGGCAAATTATTCCCGGATTTCGGCAAATCAGACCTAACCTCCCCCATCTACTCCTTCATCACATCTTGGCACGCCACGGCATGCGGTCTAGCATTTTTGCTGTTTGATGATACTGCATGATCTCCTGGCACATAGGTTGCCTTTCGTTTAGAAAGTTCAAGAACATCTTTACCCAGCCACGTTCTATCTTTTTTTAAAGGGGTGTTTTCTATGCCTCACGTTGATGTGCCTGCAACCCACTCGGGAGCAGCCATCGGCATATCCAGCCACATTTCCAAGGTACCTTCAGCCGACTTTGGTCCCCTTAACAACAACTCTACCTCCGCAGAACCACCAAATCGCAACGGTCTCGTGCTGCCCATTTTCGTGGCAACCATTTTTCTCAGCTCTCTACTTGTATTTTCCGTGCAGCCCATGTTTGCCAAAATGGTCCTCCCCCTGCTCGGCGGGTCCCCTGGCGTATGGAATACCGCCATGCTGTTTTTTCAGATTATGTTGTTGATCGGATATATCTACGCTCATCTGATCACCAGACTGTTGGGTATTAAATGGCAAGTGTGCCTCCATATCAGCATCATGAGTATAATCTTCAGCTTTTTGCCCCTTGGTGTTGCCAAGGGTTGGACCCCACCCGCGGGAAACGCCCCAGTCCCCTGGTTGATTGGCTTGTTTGCCGTGTCCGTAGGCTTTCCTTTCTTTGCCGTAGCCACCAATGCCCCGCTGCTCCAACGATGGTTCTCACATACCAAGCATAGCTCCGCCGCTGATCCCTATTTTTTATACGGGGCCAGTAACCTGGGCAGCATTTTGGCTCTTCTGAGTTACCCTCTTTTCTTTGAGCCCCTCCTGACAATTCACAAGCAAAGTCTAGCCTGGGGATGGGCATATGCCGTTCTTGTCGGCTTGCTCGTCATCTGCTCCGTCACAGTATGGCGGCGTTATAGCCCAGCGACAGCCACAGACTGCAGCCAATATACAACGATCTCGGTATCTACTGAATCTATTACCAAGCCCCAACGCTTGCATTGGCTGGCACTGGCATTTGTGCCATCAAGTTTGTTGTTGGGCGTCACTATGCACATCACGACCGATGTCGCAGCCGTTCCCCTTCTGTGGGTCCTGCCTCTAATGCTCTATCTTTTGACCTTCGTCATCGTCTTTGCCCGCCGCCCCTGGCTACCCCATAACTGGATGGTTTTAGCCCAACCTTTCTTCTTGATACCGCTGGGATTCCAACGCTTCAGTGGGTTGATATTAAACATTGCATTACCAATGGCGGCCTTTTTTGTGAGCACCATGGTGTGCCATGGAGAACTCGTGAAGCGACGCCCACAAACTAACCATCTCACCGAGTTCTATCTGTGGATGTCTTTAGGTGGAATGCTCGGTGGAGTCTTCAACGTTCTGATCGCTCCCCTGCTATTCAATTCAGTCATTGAATATTCATTAATGGTGGTCTTGGCATGCTTTCTGCGACCCTGGCACGTACCAACCCAAAGATGGATTACAGCACCCGACGTGCTCTGGCCCACCCTACTCTTGGCTGTGTTGGGTGGACCACTCTTGATGGGTTGGCATCCTACAGATTGGGGCATTGCCGGCATTCTCATTTTTTGCCTGGTGCTAGGCCTCGGCACATATAGCTTTCGCCACAAACCTGCGCGTTTTGGCTTAGGGATTGGGACTGTGCTGCTTCTGACATCTCTCCTAGGCACGCAAGACACTGTTTTGACCCGAGAGCGAAGTTTTTTCGGAGTAAATACCGTGCAACGCACTGAAATGGGTGACTACCATCTACTGGTTCATGGCAGGACAATTCACGGCGCACAGCATACAGATCCAACCCGTTGGAAGGAGCCACTGACCTATTACCATCACGAAGGACCGCTTGGACAACTTTTTTCAGTTTTTCAAGAAAGTGGAATAACCCTTCATCAAATTGCTGCCATAGGACTCGGCGCTGGAACTTCCGCGTGCTACAGACAACCTGACCAATATTGGACATTTCATGAAATCGATCCAAAAGTGGTAATGCTTGCTCAAGATCCCCGCTATTTCCACTATCTCTCTGAATGTGGCGGGAATGCAGACATTGTGTATGGCGATGCCCGACTCTCGTTAAGTACAGCTCCCAATCAGCATTATGATTTACTTATCTTGGATGCCTTTAGTTCTGATTCTATACCCGTTCATCTCATAACCCGTGAGGCGTTGGCTCTCTACCTACAAAAAATAACCCCAAGCGGAATACTCATATTCCACATTTCCAACAACAATCTAGAGCTCAGTGCTGTTATAGGGAATTTAGCTGCGGATGCTAACCTTGTTGGATGGATACAGCGGTACCGTGTCAAAAATGATGACCAACGATCCCAATATTACATGTCATCCGACTGGGTCGTAATGGCCAGGCCTTCGACAGACTTCCGCATTCTTGATGAAGATTCGCGTTGGGAACGACTCACGCCTGACCCAAGTGCCCGAGTGTGGACCGACGATTATTCTAATATTGTGGGAGTTTTGAAAATTTCACAACAACACTAGGGCCTTGGAGATTGTTTCATTTATTTTGTCCCCAAAAAGAATATAAAAATATCATTGCTGTCTCGTTAACCAAAAAGGAATGAGGCCTCATTCAGCCTGCGTTGATACAATGACATATTAGATAACCTCTTGAATCAAAAGTCGGAATGGGAATGCCCGTTACTAAACACCCCCTCCGGATCCCAGCGAACGCTTCCCACCCACTGGGGTCTTTCTTCAGGAAATAACACCAGGTCGCCGCAGAGGATAGGGGGGGACGGATATGTATGGTTGACAGGGATCCAGTGATAGATCAATCGCTTCAGGCGCTCGGCGGTCATCTTGGTTGGATGGCTGCGTCGCTGGAGATCATTCTTTAGGTCCATCAGTTTGGCTTGTAACCGTTTTCCCCTATTCCGCCGCAAGACCCTACGCATGCCATTGCTTCCCTTCTTCCCGTAAATATGCGTAAAGCCGAGGAAGTTGAATGTCTCCGGTGTGCCAAGCCCGGTTGTCCTTAGGTTCTGAGCCGCATCCTGCCAGAAATCCAGGAGCCGCATTTAGCCCTCAAGCGCGCTTACCCCCAGCGGCCTTTCGCGTCCCTCAGGCTTTGGAATAAATTTCCTTCAGGTCGGTTTCGCTCGGTACACCCTGCATTTTCAGCTTATCGGAAAGATTTCTGATTTTCCTCCAGATACTCCCCGTCATGCCTCCACCTTACGCCATCTATTCCAGGAGCGGTACCCCCACTTGAAACCGAAGTGGGCCTTTCGGAGCACATCTGTATTGTGAATGAGGCGCAGGAGCGGAGTGAACCGCAACGAGCTTTCCTCTATGCCTGCTTGCCGTACCCGCTCGAGTACGCTTTACATCCAAACTCGGACTTATATCCAGTGGATCTGAGACTCTCACGAG
>JAGQKG010000180.1 GCA_020430245.1 Nitrospira sp. | reverse complement strand
CCACTTACATTAAGGTTACCCAAAAGAGAACCTTCGGCCGCTTAGCCTCTTTTCACTTGAACTTTTTCCACTTAATTAAGGGAGCGTTTTTTGTCGGCGGATCTGGGGGAAGTGGTGTGTTGCTTGTGCGGGATGAGAAAACCAACGAGTGGAGTTATCCCGCGTTTTTACCCTGGGCGGCGCCAGCTTCGGTTTGCAATTTGGTGGACAGGCTTCCGAAGTCGTATTATTAGTCATGACGCAAAAGGGCATTGATTCCCTGATGAGCACGACCTTGAAGCTGGGTGCTGATGCCTCTGTGGCGGTTGGCCCCATCGGGAGAGGCGTTGAGGGATCGACGGCGCCAAATTTGAGCGCGGATTTATTGTCCTTTTCCAAAGCGAAAGGGTTGTTTGCCGGAATTTCACTCGAAGGAGCGGTTGTGGCTGCACGGGATGCGTTAAACACCAGTTATTATCATGCACCAACCAAAACGATCGATATTTTGGTGCGCCGCAACGTCACCAACCCACGAGCCGATCCTTTGCTTGCGGTGGTGAAGAAGGCGATCCAAAGCGTCCCATCTTCTGTACAGTAGGCCGTTTCAACGAGATGTCTCCGTTCCTTACCTCCCCACGTCTAGCCACGTTGGTATTTCGGGTTTTCTAATCCCATTGAATCTTGCTATTGCGTCATCTTCTGTCTGGAAGTCACTTATCTGGAAAGGCACGTCATTGATTCGATTTTGCAAAAATTATTCGGAAGACCTCATTTGGAAGGGTGGGGATGAATAGCAGTCCGAAACAGAGGGAAGGGCCTGTGTGAAATGAATTGCCAGGCGGAGGAAATTTGGTAAATAAATTTTTATATTTTTTTAGCCACTTGCTGATCGAACGGTGTTTGGATTGTTCTTGAAGCATTCGCGTGTTGACTGGATTTTAAACGGTAGAGATACGGTTCAGTCTGTTAAATTTTACTTTATTTTAGAGATTTTGTTACTCTGCTTCCCGTTTGATTAAAAGGGAAAAACCGGGGTTTTCTTTTTTATTCAATCTTCAGAACGGCGCCCGACACCTGATTGATGAAGCGCTAAAAGTCGAAGGGGGGCGAAGTCAACATGGGGCATGAGTAGGCAAACTTACAAAAGCGTTTTCGGCCACCAAAGTCGCGCGGTATCTCCAAGCAGTGTCTTCAATTGGAAAATGAAGTCCGGGCCGCAATCAAGTACGATCGTGCGGTGACTATTCCACTGATGTAGTAATCTGGATTTTCGTGTTCACTTTTCTCCCTTATCCTGAATTTGTTGAGATATGAGCCGGAGCGGATGATTTTCTTGAGTGAGGCTTAATTTCTAGGAGAATTTTATGGATAAAAAATCATTATTGAAAAGTTGGTCCTATACTTTTCTGGGCCTGGCCGTTCTTGCGTTGGGTTCGGACCCATCTACTGCCAATGCTCAGAACAAGCCCAACATCGTCGTCATATGGGGAGACGACATCGGTGTTCACAACGTGAGCGCCTATAACCACGGAATTATGGGCTACCGGACGCCAAATATTGATCGCCTGGCCAAGGAAGGAGCCATGTTTACCGATGCCTATGCCCAGCAGAGCTGCACTGCCGGCCGGGCGTCCTTCATTCTCGGCCAACATCCATTCCGCACCGGGCTGCTGACCATTGGCATGCCGGGCAGCGACCACGGAATTCCAGAATGGTCTCCGACCATTTCCGATCTGTTGAAGAATCATGGCTACGCGACCGGCCAATTCGGGAAGAATCATCTTGGCGACCGTGATCAGCATTTGCCAACCAACCACGGCTTCGACGAATTTTTCGGAAACCTGTACCACCTCAATGCAGAGGAGGAGCCGGAAACCTACTACTATCCCAAGGATCCGGAGTTTCGGAAAAAGTTCGGACCGCGCGGGGTGCTCCATTCCACGGCGGACGGCAAGATTGAAGACACGGGACCATTGACCAGGAAGCGAATGGAAACGATCGATGAGGAAGTTCATGAGCATGCCATGAACTTTGTGGATCGCAACGTGAAGGCCAAGAAGCCTTTCTTCCTCTGGTACAATTCCACCCGTATGCACGTCTGGACACACTTGAAAAAGGAGTCCTATGGCAAAACAGGCATCGGCCTTTATCCCGATGGTATGGTGGAGCACGACGGGTTTGTCGGTGACGTACTGAAAAAGCTTGACGACCTCGGCATTGCCGACAACACGATTGTGATCTATAGCACCGACAACGGCGCGGAGACATTCTCTTGGCCGGATGGTGGCACCACACCATTCCACGGCGAGAAAGGTACCACTTGGGAAGGTGGCTTCCGAGTCCCGTTGCTGGTACGTTGGCCTGGTGTGGTGAAGCCGGGCGCGGTGGTCAATGACATCATATCCCAGGAAGACTGGATGCCCACGTTACTGGCTGCAGCGGGCGAGCCGGACATCGTGGAGAAACTGAAGAAGGGACACAAGGCTAACGGAAAGTCCTTTAAGATACATGCTGACGGGTACAACTTTCTGCCTTACCTCAAAGGCGAAACCAACCAGGGTCCGCGAAAAGAGATCTATTATTTCGCTCAGGGTGGTGAGTTGAATGCCATTCGGGTCCAGAACTGGAAAATCCATTTCGCCACGCAGGCAGGCAATATTGCCACCGGCATTCGCAACGTTCCGGGATGGCCGCTCATCGTCAACCTCCGAGCCGACCCCTATGAGAAGGCTCCTCACGAAGCGGATCTTGGCTATTTGCGCTGGTATGGCGACAATCTGTGGACCTTCGTACCGGCTCAAGGCTTTATCAAAAAGTTCCTGAGCACGATTCCGGAATATCCCTTCCAGGAGGGCAGCAGCTTGAACGCTGCAGGAATCAATTACATGTCCCTCAAGGCTGCTGACGCCTTGAAAAAGCTAGAAACTCTGTCGAGGCCGGGGAATTGATGTGAGCCGAGGAGCAGGGACTGAACCACAGGCTGTTCCATCGCGATCCTGGAGCAGGGAAAAATGGAATCAGTATAAAAGCTATGGAAAATTTGGAAATGAAGTTTTCCATTTCAGCTGGCCTCGTTGTTAAGAAAAAACTTCAAAACAAGGGAGAACATATTCATGAAAGAGAATCATAAAAAACCGATGGTCAAAAATTTTGGCCTGTTGTTCGCGGGGATGACGGCCATCCTATTCGGTGCCGTTACGCTTACCCATGCGGCAGAGAAGAAACCCAATGTACTGGTCATATGGGGCGATGACATCGGTACCTGGAACATCAGCCACAACAACCGGGGGATGATGGGTTATACCACACCCAACATCGACCGGATTGCGAAGGAAGGCCTGTCGTTTACCGATTATTATGGCCAGCAGAGTTGTACTGCGGGACGGGCGGCGTTCATCGGCGGCAACGTGCCGGTCCGTACCGGCATGACCAAAGTCGGACTGCCCGGTGCGAAAGAGGGATGGCAAAAGACCGACGTCACCGTGGCCACCGTCATGAAGGCACAGGGCTATGCCACCGGCCAGTTCGGTAAGAATCATTTTGGGGATCGCGACGAACACTTGCCGACGATGCATGGTTTTGACGAATTTTTGGGCAATCTCTACCACCTCAACGCGGAAGAAGAACCGGAAAACCGGGATTATCCCAGGGACTTAGTGTTGCCCAGCGGGAAGACCTTTCTGGAGCAATACGGTCCTCGCGGGGTGCTTAAGACCAAAGCCAATCCTGACGGGACACAAACCATCGAAAATACCGGACCGCTCACTAAAAAACGCATGGAAACGATCGACGACGAGACCGTCGCCGCTGCCAAAGACTTCATCCAACGCCAGCATAAGGCTAAAAACCCCTGGTTCGTGTGGTGGAACGGGACACGGATGCACTTTCGCACCCACGTGAAGAAAGAACACACCGGCATCTCCGGACCGAACGGGGACGAGTACCATGATGGTATGGTGGAACACGATATGCACGTTGGCGAACTGTTAAAATTATTGGATGACCTGGGCATTGCTGAAAACACGATCGTGTATTATTCCACGGACAACGGCCCCCACTTCAACACGTGGCCGGATGCCGGCTATACGCCGTTCCGGAGCGAGAAAAACAGCAACTGGGAAGGCGCCTATCGCGTGCCCGCATTTGTCCGCTGGCCCGGCCACTTTCCGGCCAATGAAACACGGAATGGCATCGTCGCGCACGAAGACTGGTTGCCCACCTTTGCCGCTGCGGCAGGAGCGGCGGACATCAAGGATAAGCTCAAGGAAGGCGTCGAACTGAACGGACGCAAGTACCGGAACTACATTGACGGCTACAATATGCTGGACTATCTATCAGGCAAAGCCGAGAAATCGCCGCGCAGGGAATTCTTTTACGTTAACGACGATGGGGAGGTCGTGGCCCTACGGCTGGGACCCTGGAAGGCCGTGTTTCTTGAAAACCGGGGGAAAGCCTTTGAAGTATGGCGCGAACCCTTTAAAGAACTGCGTGTGCCGCTGCTGTTCAACCTGCTCCGCGATCCCTTCGAGAGAGCACAACACAACTCCAATACGTACAACGACTGGTTCCTGGATCACGCCTTTGTCCTCGTTCCGATGCAACAGGTCGCCGGCAAATTTCTGGCAACCATGAAGGAGTATCCACCCAGTCAAACGCCCGGTGCATTCAATCTCAAAAAGATCCAGGAAAAGATTGAGGCAGGCGCTACCGGTCGATAACCGGCACATCATTATCCCGCGATACATGCCGGACGGGTGCCCGTAAGTGGGGCGCCCGTCCGTACGTGTTTTTTCGTTCGGTTTTTCCTGGTAATGATCCTGACCTGGCCGGCGCTGACCTGAACGAGGCACTGTCATCTTGAAACGGGGGCGATGATTTTCAGGCGTTTTTTGCCTTCGAACGGGTGGAAGCATTCTCCTCCCAGCATCCCGAGTGGAAACCGAAGGATCCATTCGCATCCGTGCTAAAGGGGAGGGTAAAAGCCGCTTTGGCCGACGGACAGAAAGCCTTGCTGGAACTGGTTATGGCCACACATGCTGCGGACAATGACAGAGGAATTCGGCAAAACCATGAGTGATTGGATTGGCACCGCGAAGCATCCAAAAACGGGGCGACGGTATGGGGGAATAGTCTAGCAGCCGATGCTTGAATTGTTGGATTACCTCCGATCGAATGGTTTTACAACTTTTATCGTCACTGGAGGCGGGATTGAGTTCATGCGTCCTTGGGTGAAAAAATTTACGGCATTCCCCCGAATAAGAGGCGGGCAGTAGTATCAGAACAAGTATGAGGTCCGGGACGATAAGTCGGTGGGAATCAATCAACCTATTGGTCGCTGCCCAATCATGGCCTTCGGTAATTCCGGCAAGGACTTCGATCTGCTGGAATAAACAATTCCGAAAAGCTGTTAACTAAAGACCGAGCGTTTCCGACTCTCTATCGATTCGGATACATCTCTTCAGTCTCACCGCTACCATACAGTTCCCGTAATCCTGCCAGCGAATATCGAAAACCCACTCGCCGATCGAGATTTTGACGGTCTCCAGGGCCCGTTCGGCATAACTCCTTTCATTCTTACCTTCAGGCATCCAAAAAATTGCAATCAGACACTACATCAATTTGGTTTTCCACATATCTAACTAATCAATTGTGTATTTTTTGGCAAAAACGCATAACTTGATTCAATAAGTCAAAATTTGACTAAACGTCATTTATGATGCTATAAAATAACCAATGGCCACCTCAGAGAGAAAAAAAAGAGAGTACGCGCAGCGGGAAACGCTAATTATTGATACTGCGAGAGATCTGTTGTTGAAGATTGGCTATATCGATCTAAACATGGAGCGAATCGCGGAACTTACCGAATACTCAAAGGGAACGATTTATCAGCATTTTTCCTGTAAAGAAGAAATTTTGGTGGAGATGCTCATTCAATCCGCTCAAAAATGTGGCACCTTTCTTATTCGAGGTTCCCAATTCAAGGGCACTCCCAGAGAACGAGTGGCTGCGATGATTTTGGGGTACGATTTATTCGTGCGGCTTAATCCGGATCATTTTAAATCAAAATTATTGCTCCAGAATGAATCCATCAGGGGAAAAGCCTCTCCGGTTTTCCAAAAAAACCTGGAAAAGGCCGAGCAGGAAAATATCGGGCTTGTCTACGGAGTGTTACGTGAGGCTGTTGAAAGTGGCCATGTCCAACTTCAAAGGGGCGTAACTATCGAAGAGATTACCTTCGGCTTGTGGACGGGAACCTTTGGGGCATATGTCCTGATGTTTTCGGAAGTGAACCTGAAGGCCCTTGGAATTTCAGACCCGAGAAAGGCCGTTTGGGCAAACATTCATGCGTTATTGGATGGATTTGGCTGGCATCCATTCTTTCAGGAACTAAATTGGGAGCAAACCAGGAACCGCATTCTCAATGAAATTTTTTCTCAAGAGTCCCATTTAGCTGGCATCGTATGAAGAGGACTATTTTTTTAGGGTATAATAACCAAAAGTCAAAATTTGACATATTGGGTAAAATAATAAGGGTCAATGTTGCTTTGGACTAGAGAGTGAACATTTGGTGGAAAGGATGAGAAAAGAGTAAAATCAGGAAAGGAGGACATCATGTACCTGACAGCCAGAACTGATATTTCACCTGCAACCATACTGTCTCTAACGCTTTTTTTGATGGTGTGGTCGTGCATAGGGATACCGTCGAATTCAGAAGCGATGTTAGTTGCCGAGACCGATTTGGGCCGAGGGGAATTGGGCCCCAGGCCTGATCTCACGGCAAAGAGCGGCGCCAGGTTGCAGGGTCCCCAAGGATGGGGAAAAAGATTGTTCGACGTCCCGCTTCCTCAACAGACGCCTTCCAAAAACGACCTTCAATGGAAGCACGGTCCAAATTTTTCTCTCAAAGATCCAGGGATGTTACCGGGCATCCAATTGGGGGTCGAAATGCACAGCTTTCGAGCTTTGGAAACGGTCATCCCCGAGGGAAGTCTTCCGAAGGAAAAACTTGGTAGTCGTGACCAGCTCCTGCTTCCTCCATCTATCAATGCCCCTGACTACAACGGAGGATTCCTCCGGTTCACATGGTAAAAATCGAAATTGATTTCTCCTCTTGTGCTACCGGCTCAAAATTAAGGATCACTTCTCCGCTTTCGTTGATGGAATGGTGAAATCGCCTGGGGATCAGCTGAGGCTGTGCCTTTGAGCTAATAACGCCCTTTGGCGGTTGAACGATTCATTTCTTGAAACTGAAAATGGTGATAAATTCTTTCCGGGCTGATGCAAGCCCCTGGCACGCATGTAACCAGCCATCGATTTGCTCCAGGTTCCATTATGGGTCTGTTGAAAAAAGCCGCCAGCGGCGTTCTCGCCATTTTTCCGTGCTCACGTACTAAGCGTACGCTCCGCGCG
>JAGQKG010000017.1 GCA_020430245.1 Nitrospira sp. | reverse complement strand
CTCCCGAACAGCACGACGGTCACGTACAAGTATGATGGGCTGGGCAGACGGATCGAGAAGAACGTGGCCGGGAGCATCACGCGGTATGTGTACGATGGGGAAGATATTCTGTTGGAATATGATGGCACGAATACCTTCCGTGCTCGATACAGCCATGGCGATCAAGTCGATCAGCCATTGATTCTTCAAAAGGCCGGCGTCGGCTTCTTCTACTACCACAGCAATCATCAGGGCTCGATCACCCACCTGACGAATAGTAGTGGCACGGTCGCCAATAGCTATCTGTATGATAGTTATGGAAGGCGGCTGAATGTCTTCGAGTCGGTGGTGCAACCCTACAGCTATACCGGCCGCGAGTTTGATGTAGAATCAGGGTTATACTACTACCGCGCGCGGTATTATGATCAAAACACAGGGCGGTTCCTGAGCGAAGATCCCATTGGATTTAATGCCGGGGATCAGAATCTGTATCGATATGTGTTCAATAATCCGGTCAATTTCAAGGATCCCTTTGGAGGAAATCCTGGAATTGTCATTCAATTTATTCAAGGCTTTATTACTGGTGCGATTGGTGGGTTAAACCCCGGCGGGCCTATCACTCCTGCATTTCAAATAGGAAAAGCGGTGGGAAATACCGCGCGGAATATTATTTTATCGAAAGGTAGACGGGACCCAGAGGACGGAAATGACAAGTCCGATAAAGAGAAAGAGGGAAAACCTAATAAAAATCAATGTAGTTAGATAGAAAATAGTTGGGACAATAATTTAAAAGGTTCATTATGAAGAAGAATAAGGTCTCAAAAATGAAATTATTTCGAGAGCATATAGGACAAAATGTTTCTCTTAAAATAACCGAAGTCAAAGAAAATGAAAATTTAGAGAAAACAATTTGGGAGGGATCAGGGAAGATTTCAAAGTTAGATGAAGATTTCCTACACTTGGATGTTCAAGTTTCCTATCCATTTTTTTGGAATAATATTTACAATATTGTGCCCCCATGGGATGGGAAGAACCTTGTTCTTCCATTAAGCGACGTGGAGGGCAGGCTGGATTCAAAAGGAAAGCTTACTCTAGTCATTGCCCAAAGCACTTGGAATAGATCCATAGAAGAATTAAAGAAAATGGGAAAAGGTAAAAGCTGAGAACAATTGTAAAAAGAGATGGAGGTCATGGCCTGGCTTTACACCTTATCCCATCCACGTTCACACGTGGATCGAATCAGCTCTTCTTACACGGGGACAGTACAGCCAAGCTGCAGTGTAAAGTCAAGCACTGACCCCGCTTCCTAATGACAACTTGGCGACAAAGACCAGAAAAGCTAATCCGACAGAAGTGAGGACCTATCACTGGGATGCCCAGGATCAGTTGATTCAAATTGACCGGCCCAATAGCACGACGGTCACGTATAGTTACGATGGGTTAGGGTGGAGGAATGAGAAGAACGCAAATGGTTCCATCACTTGATATGTCTTGGATGGGAAGGATTCTCTGATGTCTGTGGCTATATTTGGCAATTTTAGACATGTTTGGTATTCTAGGTGGACAGACCAAAAAGGAGGAGGCACCGATGAACGTCAGCTTTACGAAAAAACAGGAAGAATATATTTCGGCCCAGCTGAAGACAGGGGATTATCAAAACGCGAGCGAGGTTGTCCGGGATGCCTTACGCTTGCATGAGGTCTATCGGCACCGTGTCATCGAAGAACTTCGGGCAGAAATGGCGAAAGGGTGGGAGGGACCAGCCAGTCCCAGGAAGGTGCACGATATTATTCGTGCCAAAACAAAGGCAAGCCAATCATAGAAGATGACTTCGCCCAATATCTTTTACGAACTGTCTCCGGAAGCGGACCATGATCTCGAAGATATTTTTGATTACACGGAGAGTCACTTTGGTTTGAATCAGGCGAGAGGGTATGTCTCCACTTTTGAAGCTGTTTTTCAGCAACTTTGCCGCACTCCCCATATAGGGAAACACCGAAAAGAAATCCGCGTCGGTCTACGAAGTCTGGTCAAAGAACAGCATGTGGTGTTTTATCGGATTCTTGCCGATCGGATTCGGATCGTGCGTGTGCTACATGGCAGTCGCGATGTCCTGAACTTTTCGCAGTGGAGGCCATGACGAAGAAAAATTTACTACTGCTGGAACTGAAATGTGCCTGAATTTTCCCATCTCACCTCAAAAATTTCTGCCTTACCTTACCTTCTTTTCCCGGAGCTCAATCGGGCATTCTGGCCTAATGGGTTGCTGTAACGGATTCTTGAAATGAAGCAGATGGCATAAACGTGGTATGCCTATATTTCCAGATGGAGGGGAAAGAGAAACGATTTTAAGGATAGCTGGCTCGGATGACGCTGCGGAGTCCGCCTCTGGCAGTGAATTCCCCGGTCACCGTTGCTGAGACCGGACGGCAGGCTTTGACGAAATCGGCGAGAATTTTGTTCACGGCATTTTCATAAAAGATGCCCAGGTTTCGATAGGCGTGGATATACATTTTGAGGGATTTTAATTCAAGACAAGATTGGTCCGGCACATAGGTCAACCGGATGGTTCCAAAATCAGGGAGGCCTGTTTTGGGGCAAATGGCCGTATATTCAGGAATTTCAATGGTAATCTCGTAGCCTGGGTATTGGTTAGGCCAGGTTTCGATTCGTGGCAATTTTTCGGCAATTCCACTTTTGGCATGCCGTTCCGAATAGCCTGATCGTGCTGAAGTGTGAGATTTTTTCATGAGTTGAAGGTTCGTCTCCATGGATGTTTGAGAAGGGAACATAGTCTACTCTTTTTTGAAATTTCCTCGCAACTTCATGCCACCGGTTTCTTGAGAATACCCCTACCCTGGGCTATACTCGCGTGTTATTCCTGGCGCACTCGGGATTTTGCCGAAGCCGTTGTTATTCACCATTCAAAGATACCCTGCTCCCGATCATGTATGTGACGAGTTTCATGTGTCGAAAAAGCGGGGTGGGAATTGTGGGGTCGGTCTAAGACGATGAGCAGTAATACGATGTTGGAAGCTGACGATTTTGTAAAAGGCCTGCAAGGCATTGGATTTGATTTTTTTACCGGTGTTCCGGACACGATTTTGGGAGGCATTATTGCCCATTTGACCGAGGAACGATTGTATACTCCGGCGGTCCGTGAAGATGAGGCGGTGGCGATGGCCGCAGGAGCCTATCTGGGTGGGAAAATTCCGGTAGTCCTGATGCAAAATTCGGGATTGGGTAATGCCCTGAATGTTCTGGCTTCTCTCAATTTGATCTATCAAATTCCGTGTTTGTTGTTGGTCTCCTGGCGTGGTTTCGAAGGCAAGGACGCACCAGAACATCTGGTGATGGGGGAAACCATGACGACGTTGTTGGATACGGTGCGGATTCCACACCGGACGTTGTCCCAGAAGACGATCGTGGATGATCTGAAATGGACAGCTACTACCTTTATGGAGAAGCGGATCCCTGTCGCGTTATTGTTGAAAAAGGGCATTGTGAAAACCATTCAGCCCTAGTGGGATGTGGAAGAGATGTCCTAGGGCTCTGTGTGGGTTGTGGGTTTTTTGATTCGATCTTGTGAGGAAAGAGTAGCCAATCCGCAACTCCTGCTCTTTGAGTGGGCAACGGGTTGGCTGTTAACACTAAAGATGATGACCATTGTGTTGGAGATTCAACGATGATTGGACCAGAAGAAGGAGTCATGCAGAGCCGGGCGCAGGCAATGGCGGCCATGTTGGAACTCATGACCGATCAACTGCTTATTGTCTGCAATGGGTTTCCTTCCCGTGAAGCCTGTAAACTCCGTGACCGGGCTCAGAATTTTTATATGATTGGTTCGATGGGCGCGACGGCGGGTATCGGATTAGGATTGGCGCTGGCCCAGCCGGACAAAACGGTGGTGGTCTTTGATGGCGACGGAAATGTGCTGATGAGTCTTGGCACATTGGCCACGATTAGTGCGTTGCGACCGAAAAATCTCATTCATGTGGTCTTTGATAATGAGGTATATGGGACCACCGGCAATCAACCCACCTATTCCAGGGTTGTTGGCCTGGATAAAATGGCCAAAGCTGCAGGGTATAAGAATATTGAACGAGTGTGGGAGCGAGAAGATATTGTGTATGAGTTTAAGGCTATGTTAGGGGATGACGGGCCGAGTTTTTTGCTGGTCAAGGTGAATGAACAGCTTGAAGATGCGGATCGGATTGCCTTGAGTCCAGCTGAGTTGACGAAACGGTTTAAGGGAAGTGTCATCTAACGGCACATGTATTGGCGTGGAAGCCTAATCGCCAGACTGTAAGCGTGCAAAGGAAGAGGGTTCATGATTTTATTTAATCCCGGTCCGGTCAATGTGTCTGATAGGGTTCGTAACGCCTTGCTTGAGCCGGATATCTGTCATCGGGAGGCGGAGTTTTCGGAATTACTGGCAGATATTCGACAGAAATTGCTGAAGGTCTTTGTTCCTGGTGAAGAAGACGACTATACCGCGATCGTATTGACGGGTTCTGGCACCGCGGCCGTGGAAGCGGCATTAATGTCCAGTCTCCCTACCGGCAAGCGGGCGATGGTGATTAACAATGGGGTGTATGGCCAACGGATGTCCTCCATGCTGGCGACCCACCGTTTGGGAACCCCGGACTTAAAGTATGACTGGGGAGTCGTCCCGGATCCTCAGACGGTTGAGTTGGCGCTGAAGCAACACCCGGAAGTGCACACGGTCGCCATGGTTCACCATGAAACCACGTTGGGATTGATTAATCCTGTGCAGGAAATTGCGGAGGTTGTCGACCGGTATGGCCGGGTGTTTATGCTGGATTCCGTCAGTGGATTGGGCGGAGAAGCTCTGGATATTGCTGAAAATAAAATTTACATGGTCGCGGGTGCGGCTCAGAAGTGTATTCAAGGTTTTCCGGGTGCCGCCTTTGTGTTGGTCCGAAAAGGTTTTATGGAGCGGGTGATGAAATATCCCAAACGGTCCTGGTATTTGAATCTGGCTAATTATTATGAAGAACAGGAGCGGGGGACGATTCCATTTACTCCAGCCGTGCAGGTCTATTATGCCTTCCGTGAAGCTATTAATGAACTCTTGGAAGAAGGCCTCGACAACCGGATTCAACGATTTCAAGGGTATGCCGCTACGATTCGGACACGCATGGAAGAGTGGGGCGTGAAACCGGTACTGGCTCCCACGCTTCAGAGTAATACCTTGACTGCGTTTTATCTGCCGGAAGGGTGTGCCTACCAACGGCTGCATGACGAATTAAAACGAGCCGGGTATGTGATCTATGCCGGGCAGGGACAATTGGAAGAGAAAATTTTCCGTGTGGCCAATATTGGTGCCCTGACTCATACAAATATTGAGGGATTTCTTTCCGCTTTTCAGTCCATGCTTTCGGGGGTCCGGGCGTGAAGGCTATCATTTTTGCGGCGGGTGTCGGAAAACGATTGCAGGGTGTGACGCAAGGTCAACCGAAATGCCTGGTCGATATTGGCGGGAGGACCTTGTTATCCCGACATGTCGAAACCCTGGGGCGATTGGGTGTGTGCCAGGTGGTGTTGGTCGTGGGGTTCGCTCACGACCGTATTCGAACGGCCATGGCCGCTGACCCGTTTGCTCAAGAGATCCGATGGGTGGTGAATGAACAGTTTACCCGTGGAAGCATAACGTCACTGTGGGCGGCACGAACTGAAATGGACGACGATGTCGTGCTCATGGATGCGGATGTTCTCTACGCCCCATCGATTCTGGCTCGATTGGTTCATTCTCACTCCCCCACGGCCTTGTTAATGGATGAAACGGTGCAGCAGGAAACGGAAGAATGTATGATTGCCGCCAAGGCTGGTCGAGTCCTCACCTTAAGTAAAACTCTACCATCCGCCTACGAGGAGGCCGGCGAAGGAGTCGGGTTTCTTAAAGTCCAACAACAGGACATTCCCGCACTGTTGCAATCGGTTCAGAGCTATGTTGAAGCAGGAGCGCTTGATATGGAGTATGAAGACGCGCTAAAAGAGTTTTTTGAGGCGGTTCCGGTTGGATACGAAAAAATCGGGGGTCTTCCGTGGATAGAAATCGATTTTCCTGAAGATATCGATCGAGCTGTGTCTGAGGTCTTGCCCGCCGTGATAAATTTAGAGGAGAATGCCTGGGCTACCACACTGAGACCGTAGGAATGAGTGTATGGACGGAATCCTTAAACAAGAAGCCACTCATGCGGTCGATACGGCAATTTTATTGACCTCCGTCGGCGTTTTTGATTCTGGAGCTGCCGGGACGGGTGACGCGGTTCCCAGTCCCTTGACTCGTGTTGGCGGCATGACGCTGTTTCAACGGGCGGTGTTCACGTTGCAGCGAGGCGGAATTTCCCAAATTTGGGTATTAGCTGGGCCCGAAGAGCCAGCGCTTCGTCAATTACTTCGTGAAGATAGCCGGATACAGGCTGCGGTTCGATGGCTGCCGGTTCGGGAATTTCCTCCCCATGACCCTCAGACCTGGGAGGCGCTAGCGGAGGAAATCAATGGAGCCTGTATGATCGTGGGCTGTCATACGGTGTACTCTCCCGCATTGATCCAACGCTTGCGAGCGGAAGGATCTCAAGGGAAGGCGGTTGTGGTTGTCGGTCACCCTGAGGAGGGGCATCACCGGGGAAACCCCGGTGTGGCGTTCCGGCCTGAGGGACCTGAAGGACGATCAACCTCGACCGTCGTCTTTCATGACCAGGCTGCATCTCGGAACACACCGTCACCGACTATGCGTCAGACTCCTGATCGAAGCCGATTGCCGCTGGTTGGCGATCTTCTGATTCTCCCGGCCCGGCTCTTGGGCATTTCAGGCGTGTTGCATGCCAACGGCACCAATCCACTTCGGTTGGCACTGGAGCAAGCGGCAGTGGAAGGGACGATTCAAACCATTGGGGGAGCTTCCCATTGGTTCAGAGATGTCCGTGGTCCCAAGGGGGCACAACTTGCTGAGCGGACGCTGCTGGAGGCCCTCCAAACAATGAAAGGCGGTCTGGATGGGTTGGTAGATCGGTATGTGAATCGTAAGTGTTCCGGGCTGCTCACTCATGGGTTTTTGCGATTGGGATGGTCACCGAATACCATTACGATGCTGTCCATGGTGGTGGGGCTCGTGGCTGCGGGGCTCTTTCTGCCCGGGTCCTGGACACTTGCCATTCTCGGGGGCCTGATCTTGCAATTGTCTGTGATTATTGATTGCTGCGATGGGGAAGTCGCCCGGCTGACGTTTTCAGAGTCGAAATTTGGGCAAGAACTCGATATTTGGGCCGATAATGTCGTGCACATCGTGTTGTTTGCTGCCATCGCCTGCGGGGCGTTTCTCCATGGGCCTTGGGAGCATACCCACCTTCCTCTTCTGCTTGGGGCCTCAGCGGTTTTAGCCAATGTTGTGTCATTGCTGTTGGTGAATCACGCCAGACAATTGCGATCCCGTCCTCGTGACCTTCGGCAATTCACCAAACAAGAACGGGCCAAAATTGAATTTATGTTGGGCCATGTTGCCAATCGTGATTTTTCGATCATCGTGTTGCTGAGTGCTGGCTTTGGCCTCCTTCACTGGTTTTTGGCTCTGGCCGCGATTGGCTCGTGGCTCTTTGTCATGTCGATGGCCTGGATGCTTCGCCGTAGTTTCATCTCTCGTGCTTAAACTGCTTTTCCTGGTCGTCGGCCTCGCGGCTTTGGTCGGGATTGTTCTCCACATCGGCCTCGAACCGATTCAGCACACCGTTTCTCGTTTAGGCCTCCTCCATTTCGGGCTCATCCTCATTCCCATGATTCTTGTCTATGGGTTAGAAGCCTGGGGATGGCAATTCACTTTGGGTTCCCATGCTCAGAAGGTCGGATTCCTGCGATTGTTTGCCATTAGGATGGCCGGCGAAACCGTGAATGTCACGACTCCGACGGCCTATGTCGGTGGGGAGCCTCTGAAGGCCTATCTTCTGAAGCGATACGGAGTGCCAATGGTGGATGGGTTGGCGTCTGTGATTACCGCGAAGACCACCATGACCTTCGCCCAAGTGCTTTTTATCTTGCTGGGATTGGCGTTGGCTTTTTGGATACTTGGCGATTCAGGTCATTACTGGATGGCGATGTTGGTCAGTGTCGCAGTCTTAGCGTTTGGCGTCGGGCTGTTCGTGCTGCTCCAACGCCACGGTCTCGGTATGGGGTGCTTGAGCCTCTTGCGAGCATGCGGTATCCGGGTCACCTTTCTTGAAAAACGGGAATCTCAATTACAGGAGCTGGACGGCACGATCCGGGGATTTTATTCTCAGCACCGGGAGACCTTTTATGGGGCGTTGGCCTTATTTTTTCTGGCCTGGATGATGGAAACGCTTGAGGTATATGCCATTCTCTACTTTCTTGATGTGAGTATCGATGTGTGGGTAGCCATCTCAATTGCGGCGCTGACCGTGCTCATCAAAGGCGGAACATTTTTCATTCCGGGAAGCCTGGGTGCCCAAGAAGGAGGATACACGTTACTGTTAATGACTTTCGGTTATTCGGAGGTGACGGGAATTACCTTTGCCCTTATCCGACGATTGCGAGAAATTCTCTGGATTGTCTTTGGTCTTGTTTGTCTGATGTTCTTGAAAGGCCAGGGTAGTGGATCGGACCAGATGAATTCGTTGGAACGGTAGGGCCAAACTGATTGATTCTGTGAAAATATTCGGTGGCTTGAACTCTCCAGATCTATTGTGAATAATCGGGCTCTCACGGAAGGTTACCCGAGAAAGGATGTGGGAACGATGGATATTGAATTGGGAACGAATACTCTTCGGAATACCGATGGTGTCTTTATGGCTCACGGTAAAGAACAACTTCGTATTGAGTGGTTGGAAAAGGGGGAAAAGCTGGCATTGAGTATGGGGGTGTTTATGCCCACGGGGACTGAAGTGGCCAAGTTGCAACGCAATGTCTGGGAACACAACACTGGCGATCGATTTGTTTTCACGGAGTTGCCGGATAGAGTCAAGGTGGAAGATACGACCCTGAAAACTCTTGTCATGGAAATACACAAAAAGTCTCACCAAGCAGTGGCCATCCCTGCTGCAAAATTTTATACCTCGAAAGGCACCTTGTCTGAAATTTCCCCCGAATGGTGGCGGGTTGGCAACAAAATGGAGCTGACCGGCATCGATGCCGATCTGGAAGGGGGAAGCATCGAGCTCCCCGAATAACTCAACCTCGATAAATTCCCTGTCTTTTTAAGGGTGTTCGAAAAGTGCTCAAGGGTGTGTGCTGCTCCATGGCGTCTTTCTTGACTGTCGTTCGTGATGTGTCACTTCCATTATTGTTCCGTTTGGCCATTGGTAATGGGGAAGCCGGGGGGCATGAATATGGGTCCAAAATCCTTTTGGGAGGTCGTTCTTTTTGTGATAGAGGCTAGATTTTAGCAAGAAGTCAAGGAAGGCAGGTTTTGCGGAATCCTGTTGAGGGAAAAAGTGAAATTACTTCACTGCCGTTTTGGCCCGGACCATCATGCGGCAAAAGGAGCAGGTTCCCGCAGTCGTGGGTTGACTGCACACGGTACAGGGTTGCAATGTGGTTTGGTCGATCTGGCTCATCGATGGGGCAACGGAAGACGATTTTTCCTGTCGATCAAGGAACCCCCAATAAAACCGTTGCTTGGTTCCCGGGGATTCCGCTTCCAAGCGATTCAGCGCATCTTTAAATACCAACATCTTCGCGCCTTTGGCCATCGGGCATTCTTCAACCAAATAGTCAATCCGGTTGACCACGGCATAGGCGGCAATTTCCCGTTCGGTCATGCGGTAGAGCGGTTTCACTTTTTTCGCAAAACCTTCGACCGAGGCGGGAAGGCTGGGCGATTGTTTCTGCAAATATTCCTCTTGCCACTGCAGAACATTGCCTAGAAGTCTGGCCGCCTCATCGTCTAAATTATGGCCTGTGGCCATCACGTTATAGTGATTTTGCCAGGCCACCCGATTAAACTGATACCGTTTAATGGTGCCGCAGGCTGAACAGGTGGGGCGCTTGATCAGGTTGGCTAATTCTTTGATCCCCGCTCCCGCATCTTCTTCCACGGTATGAATTGTGAGTCGGGATCCGCAGGGTTCAGCCACCATTTTGGCAAACTGTACGACTTTTTCTTTTGATCGGCTGGAATAACCGGGAATGCCTAAATCAACATACAGCGCATCGACCCGATAGCCTAATTTCAGAAGGATTTCCCAAAGGGTCAGGCTGTCCTTTCCTCCCGATACGGCAACCAGAATGCGATCTTCCGGGGAAAACATCTGTTGAGTCTTAATGGCTCGTTGCACCTGGGTCCGCACAAATTCAGTGAGACAGTCGCCACAAAACGCCGTATTGTGCCTTGGCAGTCCCAGTACCGCCCGTTTTGGACATTTTCGGCAGCGCATGCGTTTACCCTCCGGAAATGACCGGGCGGATTTCTATGCTATCCCCATCCGCCACGGTTTCGTCTTCGGTTATGAGATCCTGTCCGCGTATGATCAAGAAGGCTTCAGGGAGTAAATTGAGTTCTTTGAAAATTTCAGCAACCCGTTTTGGGCCCTGGATGACCACGTCGCGTGTGGGATGGCTAAGATGGACTTTCATGGGTTCGAATCATAAAGACAGGTTCATGGGATTGGCAACTCATGACATTCTGCTACTTTTGGGTCTTGGTCTGAAGACAATCTTCTGTCTTCTAATGAGTCGACAAGTCCGTTGCCAAAGAATCTAATGGGTCATAATAATATAGAGTGAAAGAAGGACCTATGATAGGATGCAGATACTCGCCTTTCTCACACAATGAACCCTTGTCACGCGAGATAGCTCACTTATTATGGAAAACGAAGGAGCAAGAATGAAATCTGCATGCGATTCGCTGGACCAGCTTTGTATTAACACCATTCGTACCTTATCGATGGATGCGGTGCAAGCCGCGAACTCCGGACATCCCGGAACCCCGATGGCCCTGGCCCCTGTCGCGTATTGGCTCTGGAATCGGATTTTACGCTCCGACCCGGATGATCCCATCTGGCCGAATCGGGATCGGTTTGTTCTCTCGGCTGGACATGCGTCAATGTTGCTTTATTCCTTGCTGCACCTTTGTGGCGTGAAGTCAGTCAACGGTCAATATGAACAATTAGGTGAGCCGTCTGTCACACTCGAGGATATCAAACGGTTTCGGCAATTAGAGAGTAAATGCCCTGGTCATCCTGAGTATCGTTGGACATCGGGTATCGAAACCACGACTGGTCCATTAGGGCAAGGGGTGGCGACCAGCGTCGGCATGGCGATTGCCCAACGGTGGATGGCCGGGTATTTCAATCGTCCTGACTTTGAAATGTTCAACTACAATGTGTATGCCATCTGTGGTGATGGGTGCTTGATGGAAGGGGTGTCATCAGAAGCCGCCTCCCTTGCCGGACACTTGAAGTTGTCGAATCTGTGTTGGATCTATGACAATAATCGGATCACCATTGAAGGATCTACGGACCTAGCCTTTACCGAAGATGTGACCACCAGGTTTATGTCCTATGGTTGGAATGTGACCCGTGTGGGGGATGCCAATGATCTCCATAGGCTGGATCGCGCCTTTGGCACGTTTTTGAAGGAATCAGATCGTCCGACGTTGATCATTGTGGATAGCCATATTGGATATGGAGCGCCAAATAAACAGGACACGCATTCCGCTCATGGTGAACCATTGGGTGAAGAAGAGATCCGGTTGGCCAAACGCTATTATGGTTGGCCGGAAGAGGCACGATTCCTTGTACCCGAACAGGTTCCGGCTCATTTTCAACAGGGTATCGGGAAACGAGGCAAAGATTTGCGTACGGCGTGGATGACCCGGTTTGCAGAATATCGAGCCAAGTATCCGGACTTGGCTGGTCACTTGTATCAGATGCAGCATAGACAATTGCCAGATGGATGGGACCGTAAAATTCCTGTGTTCCCGCCTGATGCCAAAGGTCTTGCCGGTCGGGAAGTGTCTGGAATCGTGTTGAATGCTTTGGCAGCGACGATTCCCTGGCTTTTTGGCGGGGCCCCGGACCTGGCTCCATCCACAAAGACTCGGTTAACCTTTGAGGGAGCCGGGGATTTAACCGGCAGCAATCCATCAGGACGTAATATCCATTTTGGCGTTCGAGAACATGCAATGAGCGCTATCCTGAATGGCTTGTCCCTGTCAAAGGTCCGCCCCTATGGCTCAGGATTTCTCATCTTTAGCGATTATGCCCGACCGGCTATCCGGTTAAGTGCCTTGATGGAAATTCCTGTCGTCCATATCTTTACCCATGATTCTATTGGGGTGGGAGAAGATGGACCGACACACCAGCCCATTGAACAAATCTCTTCACTCCGCGCGATTCCCGGATTAATTGTGTTTCGCCCTGGAGATGCCAACGAAATTGCCGAAGCGTGGAGGGTGATTATGGAGCTTCGGCACGAACCGGTGATTATGATCGTCTCGCGGCAGGCGATTCCCACATTAGATCGCATGAAATATGCGTCTGCGTCCGGGGTGGCCAAAGGTGCCTATGTGTTGGCGGACCCTTCTGATGGGGTCCCAGAGGTATTATTGCTCGGAACGGGAAGTGAGGTGCCTTTGTGCGTGCAAGCCTATGAGCAATTGGCGGTGGAGGGGATTAGGAGTCGAGTGGTCAGTATGCCTTCCTGGGAATTGTTCGAACAACAATCGGAAGACTATCGACGCTCGGTTATTCCCCCCGATGTGACCGCACGGGTATCGGTCGAGCAAGCCTCCGTCTTTGGATGGGGGAATTATGTTGGAACCCAGGGCCACTCGATTGGGATGAAATCATTTGGCGCATCGGCTCCACTCAAGGAATTAGCCAAAAAATTTGGATTTACGGTTGAGCATGTGGTGGCAGCGGCCAAGGCGCAGATTGCACGGCACCAATCGCACGCCACAACCGTTCAACGCTAATTCTTGTCTTTCAAGGAGAACCTCCCCATGAATCCACTCGTCCAGCTTCGTGAGATGGGACAAAGTCCCTGGTATGACTATATTCGTCGCGGTTTAATTACCTCTGGAGAACTCCAGGCCCTTATTGAGAAGGACGGTCTCATGGGGATGACCTCGAATCCCTCAATTTTTGAAAAAGCCATTGCAGGGAGTGCCGACTATGATGACGCGATTGCAGAGGTGGCGTCTCTGGTCACGAGCGTCAAACAGATTTATGAGGGAGTGGCCATTCAAGACATCCAGGATGCAGCTGATCTGATGCGGCCAGTTTATGAGACCTCCGACGGTCGAGATGGCTATGTGAGTTTGGAGGTCTCTCCGGATTTGGCCTTTGATACACAAGGCACCATCGATGAAGCGGTCCGTTTGTGGCAAGCCGTAGGCCGGGACAATGTCATGATTAAAGTGCCTGGAACTCCGGAAGGGTTGCCCGCTATCGAAGAGCTTCTGTCCCAAGGCATCAATATTAATGTCACTCTTTTATTCAGTGTGGTGGTGTATGAGCAGGTGGCCTGGAGCTATATCCGTGGGTTGAAACGGTTGGCGGCGCATCGGGGGAATGTGCATCGCGTTGCCTCGGTGGCCAGCTTTTTCGTCAGCCGAATTGATACTCTGATTGATAAACAATTAGAAGCGAACCTTTCAAAAGAAACTCGACCTGCCCAACGAGCGATGATGGAGGGTCTCCTGGGTACGGTGGCCATTGCCAATGCCAAGTTGGCCTATCAAATTTTTCGGGAAGTCTTTGCGAGTGCCGAATTTCAACCCCTCAAAGCAGAAGGTGCACGGGTTCAGCGGGTCCTTTGGGCCAGCACCGGCACGAAAAATCCCAAATACCCGGATACCTACTATGTTGATAATCTCATCGGTCCTGACACCGTAAACACGATGCCTGAAGCAACGTTTACGGCTTTCCGGAAGCACGGGACCGTGAAAAATACGATCCAGGATGGCCTTGCTGAAGCGAAAGCTACTATGCGGCAGTTGGCCGAGGCTGGAATTTCGATGGAGGAGGTTACCGACACCCTCCTGAGGGATGGCGCACAAATGTTTTTGGATGCCTTTGATCAACTAATGGGCGTGATTAGCCGGAAGCGGGTCATGATCTTAGGAGAGAAAGTGGACCGGGTCACCTATTCGGTTGGCCCTCTGCAACCGAAGATTGACGAGACGCTTAAAGAATTCCAGCACACCAATCTGGTTCGCCGTTTGTGGAGCAAGGATCCAACCGTCTGGCATCACGATCCTGCTCATCATGAGCATATTCGGAATGCGCTGGGATGGTTACGAATTACGGAACTGCAACTTCCCTCCATACCCCGATTGCTGGCTTTGGGAAAAGAAATCACAGAAGCGGGGTTTAAACATGTTCTGATCCTGGGCATGGGGGGAAGCAGCCTGTGCCCGGAAGTCTGCCGGATGACCTTTGGGGTAATTCCCGGATATCCTGAATTACATGTGTTGGATAGCACGGTACCCTCGCAGGTTCGGGCATTTGAACACCGAGTCGATTTGTCAAAAACGTTGTGTGTGGTGGCCAGTAAATCGGGATCTACGACCGAACCACTCGTGTTTCAGAAATATTTCTTTGAGCGTATGCGGCAGGTTGTGGGGGAGAAGGCGGGTAATCATTTTGTGGCCATTACCGACCCTGGCTCGTTACTGGAGCAAGTGGCCAAGGAGTTGCGATTCCGACATATTCTGCCGGGCGTTCCAGAAATTGGCGGTCGATATTCGGCTCTTTCTAATTTTGGCATGGTCCCAGCGGCCCTGATGGGCGTAAACATTGAGCATTTCCTGTATCGGGCAGAACGTATGCGCCATTCCTGTGGGGCCAGCGTGCCCCCTCAGGATAATCCAGGAGTGATCCTCGGGACGGTTCTGGGCATGTGTGCCAAGGCTGGAAAGGACAAACTGACCTTTGTGACCTCGCCAGCGCTATGGGATCTGGGTGCGTGGTTAGAACAATTGGTGGCTGAGAGTACGGGGAAAGAAGGAAAGGGAATCATTCCAGTTGATGGGGAATCTTTAGGGGATCCTGAGGTCTACGATCATGACCGGGTCTTTGCCTACATCCGATATGAACAAGGAATTGATGCCACACAGGAAGCCAAGGTGAAGGCCCTTGAACAAGCCGGGCATCCGGTGATTCGCATCAACGTCGCCGACCTGATTAATCTTGGTGAGCAATTTTTCTTATGGGAAATGGCGACGGCAGTGGCAGGGGCTTTGTTGGAGATTAATGCGTTCGATCAACCAAACGTCCAGGAAAGTAAGGATTACACGAAGAAATATTTAGAAGCCTTTACCCGGAATGGTACCTTGCCCGACTCTATCCCCTTACTCAGCGATGGCAATGTTGCAGTCTATACCGATGAACAGAACGCCGCTGTCCTCAAAGGCAAGGATTCATTGGAAGATGTGTTGGCTGCGCATCTCGCTCGTATCCAATCAGGTGATTATTTCGCCATCAATGCCTATGTAGAACGCACCGATGCTGTCCATGCCATTTTTCAACGTATGCGTACCAACATTCGTGAGACTAAACAGGTTGCGACTACGTTAGGATATGGCCCACGATTTCTCCATTCCACGGGGCAATTGCATAAGGGTGGACCCAATTCTGGTGTGTTTATTCAGGTGACATGTGAAGATCGGGAGGATCTTTCCATTCCTGATGAGCCATATTCGTTTGGCGTGTTGAAAGCCGCGCAAGCATTGGGCGATATGCAAAGCCTGAACAGTCGACAACGACGGGTCATTCGTCTCCATCTAGGGACCGATGTTGAAAAGGGGTTGGCTCGCCTGGAGCAATTGATTGAAGCCAGCATTGGTTCGCATGCTCACTAGGCAGGAACAGGTCTAAGGAAGTTGAGCCGGTTTGGCAAACAGAGAAGCGGGGTCATCCTCTCCCGGAGTCTGATCCGCGTGAAAAATTAAGAGAGGGCATGGCCTAGATTTTTCGCCAATGGTGGCCGCCTGCATGAATCAGCCGATCGGCCTCGATTGGTCCCCAGGTGCCGGCTGGATACTCTGGTAACCACTTGGTTTCGTATGCCTTCCACCCATCGAGGATATCCGTGACCCATTTCCATGAAGCCTCAACGGCATCCCGTCTCATGAATAACGAGGTATCTCCAGCCATGACATCTAACAGTAATCGTTCGTAGGCTTCCGGGGAAGGTGCCTTAAAGGCATCACCGTAGTGAAAGTCCATATCGACGGGATGAGTTTGAGCTTTGGTGCCCGGCACTTTTGAAATAATGCGAAGGGCCATTCCCTCTTCGGGTTGAATGCGAAGCGTGAGCAGGTTCGGAGCCTGGGGAATTTGCGGATTGGCATTAAATAAAATCTGGGGAATGTCCTTGAATTGGACGGCGATTTCGCTGGCGCGTGTCGGCATGGCTTTTCCTGTGCGAATATAGAAAGGCACTCCGGCCCAACGCCAGTTTTCCACGAAGACTTTTAAGGCCACATAGGTTTCCGTGGTGGAGTCAGGTTGAACTCCTTCCTCTCGTCGATAGCCTGGTACCTCCTGGCCCTTGATGTTGCCATGGGCATACTGGGCGCGAACGGTCATCTTTTCGACGTCTTCTCCTCGAATTGGGCGCAGTCCGCGTAACACATCCATTCGAGCATTCCGCACCACATCCGGATCCAGCGAGTAGGGCGGCTCCATGGCAATCAGACAGAGCAGTTGCAAAATGTGATTTTGCACCATGTCTCGAAGGGCTCCTGCTCCCTCGTAATAGGTGGCTCGAGTGCCAAGGGTAACCGCTTCGCTGACGGTCAATTGCACGTGGTCGATATATTTATGGTTCCATAAGGGTTCAAAGATGGAGTTGGCAAACCGCATGACCATAATATTCTGGACGGTTTCCTTTCCCAGATAATGATCGATGCGATAAATTTGCGATTCATCGAAGACATTTCCAATAGCCGTATTAATCGCTTGAGCAGAAGACAAATCGTGTCCAATCGGTTTTTCCACAATGACCCGGGAGTATGTGTCTGCTTGGCCAGGGACAGCCACTAACCCGGCGTTTTGGAGCCCCTCGCATGCGGGTGCAAAAGAGGTTGGCGGGATGGCTAAATAAAAGATGCGATTGCCTGGTAGGCTGAATGGTGATTCAATGTTTTTGAGTCGGTCTCGGATTGTTCCATAATAGTCGGAGGCGGCAATATCTCCTGCACAATAAAACAAACGATTTTGAAATATTTTCCACTTGTCGGGTTCAAGCGTTTGCCGGGAAAATTGTTCAATGCCCTTACGGGCAATCCCGCGAAAAGTCTCATCCGATAGAGGTTTCCTGCCTAATCCCAGTACGGCGAAATTGTCCGGTAATAAGCCGTCCAGGAGGAGATTATAGAGGGCCGGGAGAAGTTTGCGTTGGGTCAGATCCCCCGAGGCACCGAAGATGACAATCGTGCAGGGTTGAGTCACTGCGGTTCGGTTTGCCGTGACGGGTGTTTTGCTCTGAGGAGAAGGTTCAATCGGTGACATGTGGACCTCGCAAGAATCCGGCTATGGTCGGACGCTGTGCCCGCCAAACGCCTTCCGCAGTGCTGCTAACATTTTTTCCGCGAAGGAGGAGTCCTGCCGCGAGCGGAATCTGGTGAATAAAGCGGTGGTTAAAGTGGGAACCGGTACGTCTTTTTCAATGGCATCCATAATCATCCACCGTCCCTCGCCGGAATCTTGGACGTAGCCCTGTAATTGTTCCAGCTTAGGATCCTGTTTTAGGGCTCCGGCGGCCAGTTCAAGCAGCCAGGACCTGACCACACTGCCATGCATCCAGAGATCGGCAATTGTGGCGAGATTCAAGTTATATTCGCTCTTTGACATGAGTTCGAAACCTTCTGCGTATCCCTGCATCATACTGTATTCAATGCCATTGTGAACCATCTTCACATAATGTCCAGCGCCATGGTCTCCCACATGGGCCCATCCATTTTCCGGGGCCAAGGTTGTAAAGATCGGGGCCAATCGTTTGACGGGTTCCTGTTTCCCACCGATCATCAAACAATAGCCGATTTGCAACCCCCAAATGCCACCACTGGTCCCCGCATCAATATAATGGATGCCACGGGGGTGAAGCTCAGCGGCCCGGCGAATGTCATCATGGAATTTCGTATTGCCTCCGTCGATGATGATATCGTTGGGTTCCAAAATCGTTCCGAGATGTTGTACGGTCTCTTCGGTGGGTGGACCTGAGGGGACCATGACCCAGACGACTCGTGGTTTGGGCATTTTCGTGATCAGGTCCTCCAAGGATGACGATGTGTTTGCCCCTTTTGTGGCGGCCTCACTGATCAGGGCGGCCGACCGGTCGTAGGCAACGACCCGATGTCCTCCTTGGCTCAACCGGGTGACCATGTTCATTCCCATTTTGCCAAGTCCAATGAAACCGATATCCATATGCGGTCCTCCTGTGATGTCGAGTGGTGGTCCTTGCAGTCGTCATTGAGCCTGGCGCGAGGGTGATACTGTCGGTCGGTTACGCCTCACGACGGTGTGGGCGGCACGTTTCGTGTTGAGAGCCAGATCAAGATTGCACGCTGCCGTTATGAGACCAAAATGTGTAAAGGCCTGGGGGAAATTTCCTAACTGTTCACCCGAGTGCGAGACTTCTTCGGCATATAAGCGAAGATGATTACCATAACTTAACATTTTTTCAAAGATCAGTCGTGCTTCCGTCAATCGCCCTGCTTTTGTCAGGGCTTCGACTAACCAAAAGGTACACATGCTAAAGGTGCCTTCTTCGCTGTCCAGGCCATCTGAGGCGGCCTTCCCGTTTTCATAACGATACACGAGGCTCCCTAATGACAGTTGCTCGAGTGTGCGGTCAATGGTTGAGAGCATGCGAGGATCAGTTGGAGACACAAAGAAGACGAGAGGCATAATCAGGTTGGCGGCATCCAATGCTTCGCTATCGTAGGATTGGACGAAGGCTCCAATGTCAGCATTCCAACCCCGTGCCATAATTTCCCGGTAGATCCGGTCGCGTTCCTCCATCCATCGGGCCCGGTTGCCTGGAAATCCTCGTTTGTCGGCCAGGCGAATGCCGCGGTCTAAGGCCACCCAACACATCACTTTGGAATAGACAAAATGACGGCGTCCTCCTCTGACTTCCCAAATGCCTTCATCGGGTTGCTCCCAATTGTTGCAGACAAAATCCAAGAGGCGGCAAAGGTTGACCCAGAGATCATAGGATATGGACGCGCCGTGTTTATTATAGAGGTAGACCGCGTCCATCAGTGCGCCGTACATATCCATTTGTAATTGAGACGCGGCGCCATTGCCGATGCGCACGGGGCGGGAACTGCGATGGCCATCCAGATGGGGCAATTCTTCTTCGGTCAGATCACGACGACCGTCGATGCCATACATCAATTGGATAGATCCGTCTGGATTGTGCTCGCAACAACGGGTATTGAGCCAATCCATAAATCGACTGGCTTCCACTGTAAATCCCAGGCGCATTAGCCCATAAATAGAAAAGGCCGCATCCCGAATCCAGGTATAGCGATAGTCCCAATTTCGGGGACCTCCGATATTTTCGGGAAGACTGGTTGTGGGAGCCGCTACAATGGCTCCGGTGGGAGCATAGGTCAGTAGTTTGAGGGCTAAGGCGGAACGATGAACCACTTCCCGCCATCGCCCATCGTATTGGCATTGTGCCAGCCAGCGCTGCCAGAAGGCGGATGTATTTCGGAAGGCTTCGTCGCCTGATTCAGGGGTTGATAACAGTTGGTCGCCGTTTTTGACTTCCAAGTATTCCAAAAAAAACGTCAAGTTTTCGCCCTGATGGAGTGTGAATTCTTGATACGCGAAATTGTCCCGCGTACGAAGGGGAATGGGACTCACCAATCCTACGGATTGATCGCCGGATTGAAAAATGATGCCTTTCGGTCTGATCTTGATGTCATGAGGATCTCGGCCAAAATTAAATGCGGGCGCGCATTCAAGTCGAAAGGTGACGGTTCCACGGACAACGGAGAGCATTCGGATAATTTGATGGCGGCGATGCCGGTATCCGGCTTCGTCCGATTCGATGGGCATGAAGTCAGTGAGTTCCCCAACGCCATCATGTTGCAGAAACCGGGTCAGCAGAATATTGGTTTCGGGTAAGTACATTTGTCGAGTATTGCCCTTTGTGACGGGAGCAATCTTGAAATACCCTCCAATTTTATGATCCAGAATGGCTCCAAACAGGCTAGGGGAGTCAAATCGTGGCAGGCAACACCAATCAATGGATCCATCGATCCCAACAAGGGCAATGGTGTGGAGATCTCCAATAATGCCGTAATCGCCGATATTTTTATATGTCATGTACGGTTACCATCAAGGGAACAATGGCTCAAGCAAGATAGACAAAAGCCAATATACCCAAAATTAAACAATAAACACTACATATAGCGATAAATTTATTGGTAAGGCTCAATATCTAGATTGTGTTTCAACAGAGGACGAGAGCCAAAATTATGATCATTTATCAGCAGCGCATCGGCAGAGCATTTCTTTCCGTGATCAAAATCTGAAGAGACGTCATTGTTTCGGTGCGTGGGAAACATGAAAATTACAAGAAGTAACCAGTGTTACACGCGGATATCAATGAGTCGTGTGGAGCGATCTATGCGGTGCGGTGGTTCCTCCGAGGGTTCCTCAATATTCTTTTGATGTTTTTTTCTGTTGCGGCTGTAAAAGTTTCCCTTCTGACCCACATCTCCATCGTGGATAGTGGAGGTGGATTGAGTAGGAGTGAGAGTTGGTGGGGGGGAGTTGGTGATTTCCATAGAAAACCTGTGCATTTGTGGGTGATTATGGTGAATTCTGAGGAGTTTCCCTCTCTTACTACTACTTTTCGTCACAATGTTCTTAATCTTAAATGCACATGTAGAAGGATGTCGCTAGCACTGTTCCCTAACTTTGCCGAGGGACTTTGCATTGTTGCGCTGAAGCGCTTCGACGCGCAAGCATACACGTAGGGCATCATTTAGTCGTGCGCACGCTTTTCCTTACGCTCCGGGCATCCAAGCCATTGTAGCCTAGGCAGGGGAATTCCATTTTCAAAATAAGCGTCTTCTCTTTCCTCTTGATGACAAGAAGTTGGTATGCCCGTATAATCGGAAGTAATGACGCCTCCTCATTCCCTGTCTTTGACAGGCCTCGATCTCTCGGGTGTGTCTTTTACTCTGCGAAAACTTCTTCCGTTCACCGCCGGACTAGAGCAATGCGTTCCGTTGGCGGGGGATGCCTCAAACCGTCGTTATTACCGTTTGCACCTTTCCATGGCTCCAGTTTCTTCTGTGATTCTGATGAAGTTAGCCGATCCGGAAGGGTTTAAGGCTTCTGAGGAGGCCGTAAGTGGGGTCGTGGGAGAAGTCACTGAATTGCCATTCACAAATATTCTGAAACATCTGCAGAAGAATGGCGTGCCGGTTCCCGCGTTATATTTTTACGATGAATCCTGCGGCCTGCTTTACCTCGAAGATTTTGGGAATGTGACGCTGGCTCAAGCATGGCAGGAATCTACTCCGACCACGGGGGAGAATCTATACTGTAAGGCTGTTGATCAACTCGTTCAGCTTCATCTCCAGGCCTCACGCCCTTCCACTGTTCCCTGTGTGGCATTTACACGATCTTTTGATGTGCCTCTGTATCTATGGGAATTCGAGCATTTTTTGGAATATGGTATTGTGGCGAGACAGGGACGGCCCATGTGTGCCGACGATTGTGTGCCTGTTCGTGAGGAATTTCAGAAAATGGCGGAATGGTTGACCGCGCAACCGCAAGTGTTTACACACCGTGATTATCATTCCCGCAACTTGATGGTGGATGGGGAACGGCTGGGCGTTATTGATTTTCAAGATGCCTTGATGGGCCCTGTGACCTATGATCTGGCCTCCCTGCTGAGGGATTCTTACATCGCCCTCGATGAGGGGGTGATCGATCGACTTATTGCTCGTTACGTAGAAGGGATGCGCCGGAATCTGTCATTGTCGCAACAGTCGGCTATGCTCTTAGATGATCCTATAGCGTTTCGTCGGCTGTTTGACTTCACGAGTATTCAACGCAATCTCAAGGCTGCCGGGCGATTTGTGTATATTGATCGGGTCAAAGGGAATTCAAGTTTTTTGGCCTCGATTCCCCGGACATTAAAAAATGTTCGTGCCAATTTAGATAAATATCCGCAACTCCATCGACTACTCGCTCATCTTTCCCCGTACATCCCTGAATGGCATTAGCTTCCTGCCATATGAAGGCCATGATTTTAGCCGCGGGTCTGGGTACTCGGCTTCGTCCGTTGACCAACACGATTCCCAAACCGTTATTGCCGGTTGCGGAGACGCCGCTCATTATTTGGAATTTGTTGTTGTTGCGAGCATATGGAATTCGGGACGTCATCATCAATCTGCATTATTTGGGAAATATGATCGAAGACGCGATCGGGGACGGATCTCGTTGGGATATACAGGTGAGGTATTCCCATGAACCGACCCTTTTAGGAACGGGTGGAGGGTTAAAAGCGGCTGAGTGGTTTTTTGAGCAACACCCGTTTTTGGTTATTAATGGTGATACGTTGATCGAGTTGGATGTGCAGGCATTGGTAGAATTTCATCGGACTCATGGTGGTGTGGCCACGTTAGTGCTTCGCGACGATCCGCAAGCGGTCCAATGGGGAGCCGTAGAATCGGATGCACAAAATCGTATTTTCAGGATAAATGGCCGGGGAATGAGCCAAGGCGAATTGACTGGGCCACTGGTTCAACGGATGTTTGCAGGTGTCCATATTCTCCAACCTTCGATTCTCCACGATGCTCCTGCGAATAGCCCGTTCTCCATTATCGACTCCTATACCAATGAGCTTTCCCGGGGTTCAAAAATATTTGGGTTTCTTCATGCCGGTTATTGGTCCGATATTGGCACGGTGGCGCGTTATGCTCAGGCGCAGGTCGATGCCGAGACCGGAGTGATTTTCCCTAAAACCTAAGAAGAGTCTCCTGAGAGGTAGCGCAGCATTTTCCTTCATGGATTGAGTTGTCTGGGCGGTGCTGTGAGTAATTTTTGTTGGGAGCGGGCGCTAATAATTGCACTTCTTTTGACGGATTGACGTCCAGGAAAGCTTGCCAAAAGATATCGATATCGGGTTTATTATCTCAATACTCCCTAGGGGGTCTTGCCGTTCCTTAGCATTAGGGGGAAGGTAGTTGTGGCCACTTTTGAACAACTTCATCACTTACTTGAACAGTCCTTGCGGGATTTTCAAGCTGAATCGAATGACTTTTCTGACATGCAAGAGCAGGAACTCACCCTGGCGTTTGACCGATTGAGGGGACGACTCACCGAAATTCTTTCGACAAATTCCGACCCATCTCCTATTGCCAATTTGCTCGCGGTTCGCGAGCCGATAGTTTCGCTGACGACTCCCAGTCCTCTGCCAGAATCGTCTCAGATCCATTTCGTGACATCGTGTGATGGTGTGGTCCTCATGGCCAGTGAGATGGTGGGTGATTTCCTGGGGATGGATCTGGCTGAAATAGGGCAGGTGTCCATTGCCGGTTATATTGCTCCTGAAGAATGGAAGTTTCTTCGAAGCCAACTTTGTGCGGTTGATGCTCCTCCAAAGTTCTTAAGTAGAATGCTGACAATTAGCCCCGCAAGGAGATCATCCCGAAAGGTCCCATGTGTGGTAACGCCCATGTTTGATCAGTCGCAGAAGTTGGTTGCCTGGCATTGGGGATTGACCCTGGAGGCGCAGCGAGCTTCCGTTCAGCCTTTGATCCAATTGGTGCAGAGCCTCGAAGTGAAGCTATTGGCCGGCCAGAGTATGGATGTGTGTCTGACGCAGATTTGTGAGGGGCTTGTAAGGGCTTTTGATTTTCCCTTTGTGTGGATAACCACTATGCGTAAGGGAAGTGTGGCCCAGTTACGTGCACATGCGATAACTATAAATTCTGATTGGGAGGTGCAAGGGCCTCTGTGGTGGAGCGAGATTTCGCAGCAAGTAGCGTTGGTTCAGGCCTGCGAGGGTTCTGAAATAACACTGCTTGCTCCGTGTTGTTCTCCCACAAGCTCCGTAGCCTGGTTCCCGCCAGAATTTCAGTTTCATCAAACCTGGGGTGTTCCCCTAGATTTTCATGAAGATTATTTGGGGATGCTGGTGGTGTGTTCTGGTGGTCCACAAGCGGTTAATCCCACGGTACTTGGGTGGTTGCAAGCCTTAGGTGGTGAGATCGAAAAGCTGATGGCACGTGAAAGACAGCTGGATCAATGGCGATTGCAAAGTGTGGCTATGGGCTCAGTATTCAATCCAGTCTGTGTAACAGACGCGCAGGGTCTTTTGGAATGGGTAAATGAAGCCTATGCGGCCTTGCATGGCTCTTCGACTCAATCGATGTTGGGTTTTCCGTTGGGTTCGTTTCCTCATGAAGAATTGCAAGGGAGGAGGTCTTCGTCTAATCCATCTGCCCAAGAATTCAGTTGCTTGAAGACCGAGGTGATGCAGACGGGAAGCCATGGCCAATCTCTGGTTTTTGAACAAGTGGTTACTCCCTTGCTTGATGACCGGGGAGACCCAACGCATTTTGTGGTGATCCTGCATGATATAACTGCTCGAAAGACACAAGAGCTACTGATGAAGCATCATGCCTATCATGATCCGTTAACGGATCTTCCGAATCGAATTATGTTTGAAGACCGCCTGGAGCAGGCATTGGCGCAAGCCAGGCGGAATGGGACTTTATTGGCGTTATTCTTTTTGGATCTCGATAATTTTAAAACCATCAATGATTACCATGGTCATCAGACCGGAGATCGCGTATTGCGCATCGTGGCGGAGCGGTTGGCAACTTGTGTGCGATCGACCGATACGGTCGCGCGTTTGTGCGGGGATGAATTTGCGGTGATTCTTCAAGGTCTTGACCACATTCAGGATATTCGTCAGGTGGCGCTGAAAATTTTAGAATGCCTCATACCGCCCATTCGATTGGGTAAAGAAAAAATCTCTATACAGATCAGTATCGGGATTTCGGTTTATCCGAAGGATTCCACGGATCCCCATCGGTTATTAGAAATTGCCGACCAGGCGATGTATCGTGCCAAAGAATGTGGTGGCCAGTGCTGGTATTTCGCTACCTCTGAATGGAATGATGAATAACCTTTGTTTTACTCATTTACTCTTCCTGCATCCATTCCGAAAGCAATAATCAAGCGATATTCCAGAAAGTATTTTTCTTGTCTTTCACTAAAGCCGCCTCCCCCCAAATGGATTTCGTTCACACCATCTTCCCTCCTACAGTGCCTGTCACGGTTCCTCCAAAAGTTCTTTGATCTTATTGGGGTTTATGTCGCCTAGGCCTCTCCCAAGTCTGGGTGGTTTCCAAAATCGTTGAGGAAAAGCCACGATTGTTGAGTAAATGCTGCTTCAGTTATGGCACCCACCTATTTTTTGATGTGTTGATTTTTTAATCCTCCTTATAATTCTCCGCTGAATTCCGTGCAATTTTGATCAGATGGAATTTAGAGATAGTTGTTAGCCTGTTCATGAGGGTGACATTTCTAACTCTGCAGTAAATCAATTGAATTTTAAGGTATTGGTCTGGCCAAGGTTCTTTCGGATGTTCAAAAATAATGGGTTTCCATTTTCAAGACGTATCGACGAGGAGTTTCTATTGTAGTCGTTCTGATCCCTTGGCCTTGTTTTTGCAAATCTTGCATATTGAAGTATTCCGTTGGTCTGTTCGCTGTAGTTGTTGAACAAGGAGTTTAAAATATGACTGTTCATTCATTGACCCGCAGAATCTATGTTTGGGGGATAGTGATCCTGCTGATGTTGCTGGCCATCGGATGTGCACATCGGTCTACACATGGAGTCCATAAATATGGCACAAAATCTGGTGCGCCAACCGTGGTGGCCTCACAGGGAGATTTTTCAACAAGGACTTCCGAACAAGCATTAAACAAAGAGACATCCACTGGGGAAGGGTATTTTCCTGAAGGGGAAGGAGCTTTGTCCGATTTGCCAGCGGAAGATTCTTTGATTCGGGAGGACCACACATTCCAGTCAGGTCTCACGCCTTCTGACTCTTCCAATGATTATTGGGGTAATCGAACCCGTGCCGAACAATTGACCGCACAAAGCGGCTTGCAAGACGTGCATTTTGAATTTGATAGCTTTCAACTCAATGAACAAGCTAAGGCGACGTTAGTAGCCAACGCGGAGTGGCTAAAAGCTCATCCGCATGCGGAGATTACCATTGAAGGACATTGCGATGATCGCGGAACGGCTTCCTATAATCATGTTTTAGGTGAGAAGCGTGCCATTCGCACCAAAACTTACCTCACCAGTTTGGGAATCCCCGCAGAGCGACTTCATGTGATGTCGTTCGGCAAGGAGAATCCGGCCTGTTGGGATTCAACTGAACCGTGTTTTCAAAAGAATCGGCGCGCTCATCTCGTCCTGGATATCAGTGTGGCCTCGACCCCAATGCCCTATGTCGCCGACCGCCGGGATTGGTAGAGTTCCCTTGCTCACTATGAACCGTTTTTGGTTTCTGAGAGGATTAAGGAAGACTATGCTAAGCCCTCATTCATTTTCGTATCGTTTGAGTGTTCGATTTGTCATTGTGGGGTTGAGTGTGATCTTGGCAGGGTGTGTGGCTCAGCAGGCGGATGTGGTACGAATCAAGCGGGAATTGGACGCCAAGATCGGCCAGTTGGATAAGAGCAAAACATCACTTCAGCAAGCGGTGAGTGAAGCCAATACGGCCTTGGAGAAAGCGAATTCCCTTATTGCCAAACAGCGGGTTGAGATTCAGGAGTTGCTGCATGCTCGTGCCGAAGTGATGGACCAAGTTGCGACCTTAAAGGAGACTGACCTCTCTCAGGTACGTGGGGGGCTTGAAAGCAATCAGAACCAGGTCAGCGAATTAACAAGGAAAATGGCGCGGTATGACGCGGATATGAAGGAAGTCCGAACCCAGCTTCAACAATCCGAGCCTCTGGTGCATCAACTTCGAGATCGTTTAGCAGGGGAAGAGCAACTCCTGACAGAGCAAGGAGGTAAGTTAGGCGAATTTAGGACTTCTTTGGTGGATTACCAACAGGTGCTAGCCTCTCTTCGACAACAGGTTACCCAACAAGAACAGCACATCGCGGAGTTACACAAACAAATAGATTTTAAGGCGAAACAACATGATGCTCAGACCGAACAAGTCCAGGCGAATTTTGAAGAGGTTCGGCGAAGTATACAGTCGGTGGTAGGGACGTTAGAAAAAGTCAGTGTGACTTTCGGGGGACGATTGGATGAGCATGAGCAAAAACTCTCTCGTGTGTCCGGGCAACAGGGTAGTTCCCTTTACTCTAATGCTCATATGCCTGAAAACCGCGATTTGTCGGCGCGGTCAACTATATCCCGAGATCTCCTTTCTCAACGCGCTCCGCTATCGTCTCAGTCGGATGCGATGGCTGGCTCACAAGCCTCAAAGGAAAGCTCCCGTTCGGTTGTGACTGGGTCGGTTGCCACGTATGCTCCCTCAGCCCAACTATCGAGAACGTTGCCGGCTCCGGGAGGGACTTCAGAAACGGATTCTTCCGGTCCTGTCGATACACGAAACGCTCAGGTGCTATACGATCGGGCGATGTCGCTTCTTCGTCAGGGGAACTTTGCCGAAGCTTCCACCGGGTTTTCGACATTTTTGCGGACATTTGCTGACTCTCCCTTAGCCTCCAATGCACAATATTGGTTGGGTGAATGTTATTATGGCGAAAGACGGTTTCAAGAAGCCATTGATGAATTTGAACGAGTATTTGCCTTTTACCCTTCCAGCAATAAAGTGCCGGCATCTCTGCTGAAGATCGCCTATTCTCATATGGAATTACGCGAATTACCCATGGCTCGGTCAGTCTTTCAACAACTTGTACGGACCCACCCCCAGAGCCCGGAAGCCGGGAAAGCGTATGGTCGTCTTCAAGAAGTAAATGCCTTCCTCGACAATCCTTCCTAAACTTCCAATCTCCCATGTGTCGTTTTATCTCATCCTGTCTCACATAGCCTATACCTGAATTTTTTCTCTTTGGGTGCATGTCTTTATTTGTTCAGGGGAAAACGAATCTCGCTAGCTCGTCCCTGTTATGATTCCAGTGAGAATTGCCTGGTATTCTGGCAATTTTCAATGAATCCTCTCCCCTCCAAATTTGTGGTTAACAGATAGCAGCTCTGAAGTCTGCTTCACGCCAGGTTCCCGGCCACCCTATTCAAGAAATTCCCTTCAGAAACCGAAGCTTCGCTTACGGTGATATATCAACTGTGATTGACGAGATTATGCTATCTCAGAGCAGAGGGAATATTCAGACGTTAACGGGCCTTAGGGGCTTTGCCGCGATATGGGTTGTACTTCTTCATGTGTGTTTTGGGAAACCGGATGGATACTTGCCGGGATTTTACCAAAAAATTGATTGGGGGTTAGGAAACAATATTATTATTCAAGGAGTCTATGCCGTTGATATATTTTTTGTCCTAAGCGGATTTGTTTTGACGTATGTGCATCGACACGAATTTGAAAGGCCATTGACGTTGCATGGGGTCCGGAACTTTCTTTCGCTTCGATTAGCCAGAATTTATCCTATGCATCTGTTCATTATCGGCATACTTATCGGAGCCGCCGCTGTTGGGGTTTGGGATCAGAAGGTGATTTCCTATGGGGAGGTCGTTCGCAATATCACACTCACAAATATGTGGGTTGATCCTTCATTGAATACTCCTGCCTGGTCTGTGAGTGCAGAATGGGTGGCCTATCTCTGTTTTCCGATTATCATGAAACTCTTGATTCCGATTCGAAGGAGAGATTGTCAATTCCTGATCATTTTTTTCTTGGTCACGGTGTATCCGATGAGCCTCATGTACTTCCAATGGCAATGGGAATGGCATTATGGCTGGGTTGCTGTGGCTCGGGTGTTGAATGGCTTTATATTAGGGTGCATGATGTTTTGTGTTCAGAACCATTGTGCCATGTTCAATGATTCCTTGCGGGCATCTCGTTGGTGCCTAGCCTTTCTGATTGTGTTTATAGTTTTTCTGCTAATGGGGCTTCCGATTGTGTTTCTGTATCCCCTTATTCCGTTTTTTATCGTGACCTTGGCAAATGCACAAACGGGAATTGCTCAAGTATTTGGTAATAAGATAGTCGTATTTTTAGGAACCATCTCTTTTGGAATTTACATGGTTCACTACCCGGCATTAGAAATTGTTCGATATGCATTTAATGATTATTATTCGGGAGTGAATTCTGAGCTCAACCAACCTCTGTTGTGGATTCATTTATGCGGAATTCTCGGTTTGGTGATTGCGGTTGCCTCCTTGTGCTATTTCTGGATTGAAAAACCCAGCAGGGAATATCTTAAACGGAAAATAGATATCCGAAAAACACAGTCCCACCAATTCCTGACACAGAGTGTCAATGGATAATCTGCCTCTGTGTGTGGAGCAGCAGAATATCATTTTTTAGTTTTTCCAAAAGATGTTTCGCGATCTTTCCTTGAACGGACTAGAGCCGGTTGTGCAGCATTGGTGACAATGTTGAGGGTCAGCCTTGTGATTGAGTCATCGTTGTCGTCTTGACATGCTGCGATGTTTACTCTCCTTGATGTGACCATTCGTCAATACGATGTGAGGGTATATCTGACATTTGCCCTAATGAGGAACCCGGAGTCAGGGCGGGGAGGTCTTGATGATCTCCAAAAACCTGTTGGTATGTTCGCTAGGTGAGACGGATGCCCCGATGAGCGGGAATTTCCGGGATCAGTGCGAAAGGGCGGTGTACTGTTCGCCAAGATTCTCCGCGTTGTTCAATCAGCGATTCGTGAATAGGACCTAGCCACTGGTCGGCTTTTTGAAGGTATTCGATTTTATCTGGATTAATTCCCATAATCCGGCAGCAGGTGGCATCGACGGCCGGAAGATTTCTTCCCATGACCAGGACTCCGGATTGGACAGGTGTCCCCATTATCGGACCATCCCCTTCCATTCCGATTATGCCGTCGACAATGGCGAAATGAGGCTTGAGCGTGGCATTGATATCCAAAATGGACTGCGGGATTCCAGCCTGGTGTAACACATTCTTCGGCCATCCGTAATAATTTCCAGGCATCACGCCAAAAAAATTTTTCATGGATAAGGTGGCGCCGGCCCAATGATGGGTTTTCATCTTGGCCAGAGAGACCACCCAGTCGACTTCTTTGACTATTCGAGGAAAGGTCAATGTGGCCAGCGTTGTCTGACCTCCCAGGTTAGGCATGACTATTCCTCCCATCGTATTCAGGTCTTGAAAGGGGATATGGTCTTCGTACAGCACGTCTGCCAAGCCGGATTCTTCCAAAACTAAGAGGGTATCGTGGCGATGCCCTGGCCCCTCGGCCACCACCACAGAAGCCGCCCCCAGGGAAAGGAACGCTTCGACGGCTCCTCGAACGACCAGGGGGTGGGTATTGATATGAGACAACGATTGGTGCGGCTCAACCAAATTAGGCTTTAACAGAATGCGCTTTCCTTTGATCTCTGATGGAGTGATCCCCAATTCTTGGAACCCTTGGCGAATGAGTTTCGCCAAGTCTGTATTATATGTCTCCGCTTGACCGATGAACGTTTGAGCCGTTAGCCGAGAGCCTGTCCACCAATGAAGCAGGGAGAACCCTGAAAGAGCTATGCCACCGCCAACCAAACAGGCCTGCAGCAATTGCCTCCTGGAAAGCGTGGGCTGTTCTGTGTGTGTGGGGGGGGTGGTCATCGAAATCTTTTTTGCCTATTCAGTGTCAGTTGCGAGTAGAAGAAACGGGCGTTTCTTGGGGCAAAGATCTGAATAACGAGTGCAGACCATGAGAGGCTTTCACAGCGCACAGGAGCAAGGCTAGAGAGGGAAGAGGATAGGGCCCATACCGTTCTTGCATTTGCAAGCTCACCCTGGCCAGCTCCTCCGTGTTTGCGGGTTTCAACCCCCAGGCTCCTAAACCCAGGAGGGCCCAACCAAGTGAAATGGGAGTCCGGAGGCGAGGAAGCTCGTGTGAGACATACTGGAGGCTTCGTTCAATTTTGTGAAAAGCGGTGTTCCCAGCCAACGACTGCAAGGCAATGGCCGTGCACTCTGGGAGGGGACGCAGTTCCCTGTTGAAGACGGTGGTACTTCCATAATTCCATCCACCGCCGGGCAATTGACGATTGAGAAGCATCTGTTGTCCGGCTATGGCACGAGGGTGAGTGCCCAATCCCACCTTGTGTAACGCCATGAGGGCGAGAGCAGTGGGCACGACCCAGCTATGGGTCTCAGCAATCCATGGCCAGCCCGGGATGGAAGTGTCGTGGCCAATAATTGAAGGATCTGGGTTTGAGAAATGTTGTCCTGTAAACCCAATCAGATAGTCGATAGCGCGTGATTGCGCTTCTTGATACTGGGGAACGCTTTCCCAGGCAAAGATGGCGAGAGGTGTTGGCCAAGAAGCCTCAATATGTGTGGGAGAGATGCTGATGCGTCCATCATTGGTTTGTTGTGAAACTAAATATGCTCTTCCTCGATCACAGTTTTCCCTAGCGAATTCCCAGGCGGACATCGAGATAATGGCCCAGGCGGTTGCGTCCGGCCGTGCTTCCTCCCCGGAATGATAGGGAAACCCCCCATTGGGGAGTTGAACAGATTGCAAAAATTCCAGAAAATAAAGATATGGTTCTTGAATCATTGAAGGAAATTAGATGCTATAGAGCATTTCAACAAAAACCAGTCTCTCATGGTTTTCGGTTTAAACAGGAAGAACCTTAAAAAGACCCGCCTCATGAATTTGCTGAGTAGAGGAGTAGGTCGGGTTAGCGCAGCGTAATTCGACAATGCGGTTCCTGCCTGCCGCCTTTCCACCTTATGCCTGTCGGTTTACGGCCACAGATAGCCCAACGTGCCCTACCATTCTGATGCCTCAAGGTTGAAATTGTTGAGGATCCGAAATGTTTTTAGGGTCTTCTCCCAAACGAGTGGGGAGAAGTCAGAGCATAGATGCCAAGAACGGCAGTCAGGACAAGGAGATCCGGTGTTTGAAGCGAGGGGAAATTCTGTCATGATTGCCGGATGGCAACGAGCAAGAGCCTGCTGGACCCATACCGATTCCCTGGGTTTTGTCCGAGGGCCACGATCAAGGGAATATTCGGCGATCCGCCGGCCCGGATTATTCGGCTGGTGCGGCGTCAAAAAAAACGGGGTGCGGATGTTGTGGGATCCCCCATCGGAGTTTCTACGAGCGCAAGGTCCGGCACATTCGGGATCTGTCCTGTGGGGAGCTGCGCATTTACCTGGCGGTGGAGGTCCGGCGGGTCCTGTGTCGGCAGTGTGGCAAGGTGAAGCCGGAGAAGGTGCCGTGGCTGGCCGACAACCCGTTTTACACGAAGCGGTTGGCTT
>JAGQKG010000179.1 GCA_020430245.1 Nitrospira sp. | reverse complement strand
CCCTCATCATGAAAGAGCGATAAGTCCGATGGCTCCACCTCACGATGAATTTGAAGACCTGTGGGGGGAATATCAAGTAGATTGATGGTTATAGACATTTAACAACCACACCTTTCTACCCTACTGCCCCATTTCGAAGAATACTGGTGACCTCAGTGTTCTTCTGCAAATGAAAGGATAGCCACATGCCTGGCACGCTTAATCGCTTGGGTTAATTTTCTTTGATGCCTCAAGCAATTTCCCGAGGTCCGACGAGGAATAATTCGTCCGCGCTCCGTGAGAAAATTCCTCAATAGATTTGCATCTTTGTAATCCAATGGCGTCTTATCGAAGCAAAAGCGGCACACTCTTTTCCGCTGAAACAATCGTCCTTTTTCCACAAAAACCTCTCCTAGGCTAAAAATTAGGGCATGGGGTCTGGATAATACTCTTCCGGATCATAGGTAGACTCCTCACTCACTCCTGCCCCAGAGGTACCCGAGGAGGACTTTTTCGGCAAAAACGTTACTGTTTGAGCAACGACTTCATGTTTACTTCTCTTCTGCCCGTCGTCCGTTTCCCACCGCCGTTGTTGTAGGCGGCCATCAACAATGGCCCCGTCACCTTTATTGAGGTACTGGCCACAATGTTCAGCTTGTCGCCCAAACACGACAATATCAACATAGCATACCTCTTCTTTTTGATCATCGGCCTGACGATATCGACGGTTGACCGCTAACGGGAAATTAACCACAGGTGTGCCGCTTGGTGTATACCGAAGCTCGGGATCTCTAGTCAGATTTCCAATTAATATGACTTTATTGAACCCCACCATCCTCTGCATCCTCCACACTTGCTTCACCTACCGCTACCAAATCACTTGGGTTCAGCCGTACCGTCATAAACTTCATCACCTGATCTTCCATACGCTGAAAACGCTCCAACTCAAAGACGACCGTAGGGGGGCCTTCAAATTGAACCGTAATATAGGTCCCCTTCCGCTCATGTTGAATATCGTAGGCCAGCTTCTTTTTTCCGCTATTATCCAACTTTAAAATATTCGCTCCAGCTTGATTCAGGACTTCCTTCATTTTTTCAATCACTCGATCATTTTCTGTTTCCACTTGAACGGGACGAAGAATACACAGTGATTCATATAGTTTCATACGCAACCTTTCTCTCTGAGAATATTTTTCTAGTTTTCAGGCAGAGCAATCGTGTTGTATCACAAAAGGGAACACAAGCTACCATAGGGTAAATTAGAGTGTCAAACTCCCTTCAGGTAAAGGACCTGCCAATTCAGAAACTCAAAATCTGCCGTTATTTCTCAGTGAAGATGGGCTGTTTGCACTTAAAAACAAGCGGCCTACAGGTCTCTATCCAAAAGAGGACACTTTAATAAACGGTCGAAAATCCACTCACCCCTTCCCATCGCAATGTCCTGATGAATGCGAATTCATACCGGGGACATTACATCGGCTCACATTCTAAACTTTTTGGATGAACAAAGGCCTTTTTCGTAATGCTAAAGAACCGGGTAATAATGAGAAAGCCTGCCTCAGGTCAACCCCAAGAATACAACGGGATGGGCGGATCCGCTGCTGCCAGGCAGAATGGTCAATCCACGAATAATTATAGACCCTTCTCAGAGGACCGCACATGAAATCGATTCATGGCCATACCCGGCCCTTCACAAATAAGACATTCCAACGCATCAACGGCTTTCGGAAGAATTGAGGCAACTTGCTCCCATTCATCTAATAGAAATGGTGAAAGTACAAAATCCTCAAGGCTCTCATTGTTCTGAGGACGTCCTATGCCAACCTTAACTCTGGAGAATTCTTCCGTTCCCAGGCAGGATAAAACAGACCGCAGACCATTATGGCCACCCGCGCCACCACGGGTTTTAATCTTGATCACTCCCAGAGAAAGATCTAGATCATCGTAGACAACAATAAGATCGGGGGAATGAGGAGACAACTTTTGAAGTACAGACCGAACCGAACCCCCAGCTTGGTTCATCCACGCAAGGGGAAGAAGAAGAAAAACGGAGTGACCCTTAACTTCACCTTGACCTAGAAACCCATCCTCCTGCTTGACCCAAGTAACGCTCCACCGTTCTGCCGCCTGCCCAAGAACCATCCAACCCAGGTTGTGTCGCGTGTATTTGTAAGACTCTCCTGGATTTCCAAGTCCCACCACCAGATGCAAGGGTTACTTCTTGCCTTCCTTCGCTTTATCTGACGCGGCTTTCGTCTTATCTGCCGCTGCCACAGCCCCTCCAGTGGCAGCCCCCTCGGCAGCTTTTTCTGCGGTGGCAACAGGAGCCACCCCTTCAGCAACCTCGCGAGCCAAGAGGGACTCTAACTTCGCTTCAGACATCTTGGTGGCAACATGGGCAACCATGAGATCCTCGTCATCCAAAATTTTGAGCCCTGTCGGGACGGTAACTTCCTTCACATACATACCATCACCAATCCCAAATCCTGATGCATCAATTTCAATATGATCCGGAATTTGAGCCGGCAAACACTCAATATGTAGTTCGCGCATCACCTGGTGCAAAATACCTCCCTCTTTCACACCAACAGGGACTTCTCCGATAATTGTTACGGGGACTTTAACGCGAATAGCCTTTTTCATCGAGACTTCAAAGAGGTCCACATGTAGAATTGCCCCGGTAATGGGATCAATTTGATGATCTTGAAGGACGGCGATCCGTTCTTGTCCCCCGGAAATCCGAACAGTCAGCAACCCGGTGTGGCCAACCTGAGAAATCACCAGATTGCGGGCAGTCTTGTGGTCCATGGCCACAAATTCAGACTTTCCACCTCCGTAAAGAACGCCAGGAATTTTCCCTTGTCGCCGTAACTGCCGCGCCACCCCTTTTCCAGCCTGATCCCGTTTTTCTACTTCAAGTTCATATTTCATCGCCTTGACCTTTTCTAAATGAGAGTGAATGAAGAGTTAGCTAACTTATACAAACAAAGATGTCACCGATTCTTCACGATGAATCCTCAAAATCGCCTCACCCAACAAAGGAGCAACGGTGAGAGTTTTCAATTTTGGACATTGCTGATCCTTCCCATTTAAAGGAATAGTGTTGGTCACCATTACTTCACGGAGACAAGACGACTGCAACCGCTCCAGTGCTGGACCAGACAGGACTGCATGGGTACTTCCAGCCCAGGCCGACAGGGCTCCATTATCCATACAGGCTTGAGCCGTTTGGACAATAGTTCCGGCCGTATCAATCATGTCATCAAACAATAACGCATGCTTATCCTGAACTTCACCAATAATATTCATCACTTCAGCCTGATTCGGCGATTCACGCCGTTTATCGATAATCGCGAGGGAGGAATTCAGACGTTTGGCAAATGCTCTTGCTCGCTCGACCCCTCCCGCATCAGGGGAAACGATCACCAAATCAGAAACATTTTGCTTTTTAATGTAGTCCAACAACACAGGCATGGCATAAAGATGATCAACGGGAATATTGAAGAATCCTTGAATCGGTCCGGCATGAAGATCCATGGTCAGAATCCGATTTGCGCCAGCTGCCGTGATCAAATCCGCAATTAATTTGGCACTAATGGGCACTCGGGGTTGATCTTTTCGATCTTGCCTCCCATATCCGTAATAAGGAATGACTGCCGTGATCCTGGAAGCCGATGATCGTTTGACCGCATCGATCAGGAGCAACAATTCCATAATCGAAGTATTCACCGGGTGACAGCAGGATTGAATCAGAAAAACATCGCCACCCCGCACATTCTCATCTATTCTAACCCTGATCTCCCCATCACTAAAGGTTGTAACCGTTGCCTGACTCAAATCCTGCCCAATATATTGGGCAATTTCTCCGGCCAACGCGAGGTTAGAGTTACCGGTGAACAATTTTAAATCTCTGAGCATGATGGTAGTCTCAACTTGCCTGGGTGAATCTCAACCGTAGCAGATTTTCAGGAGAAAAGCAGAGCAAAGGTAATTCTACGATTGGCGGCTTGTCAACTCAAATAACTGAATTTACACTTTGGAAGTCTGGGAAGAAGAGCCAATGTGGGCTGGATCATGGGGTAAATCGGTCGAACCCATCGGGATATCAAAAATTCGCCAGGTCGTATCATGGCGCAAACGGGTAGAGGCCTGCCTGGCTTCTTCCTGAGTACGGAAAACCCCAAATACAGTGGGTCCACTACCCGATAATAGTGCGGCTTGAGCCCCAAAGGAGATCAAAGTGTCTTTTATAAATCCCAAAATCGGATAAAACGGAAATAACGGGGCTTCAAAATCATTTTCCATTATTCTGATCACTTCTTCCCAAGAGAGGTTCAATTCACGATCAATTATATCAGCAAATTCACCTAAAGGTCTGACAGCGTCCCGTTGGGAGGACAGCTGTTTATATGCCCATTTTGTTTGAATCGGAAAGCCGGGATTCACGAGAACTACCCACCGTTTACCTTTGAGAGAACAGGCCGCCACCTCCTGGCCCCATCCCTGAACTACTGCACAGGGTGCTTTAAAAAAAAAGGGGATATCACTTCCCAGTGTTGCACCGGCCTCACACAAATCAGATAAAGTCCAATTCAACCCCAGCAAGTGAGTGAGGCCATACAGAGTGGCGGCAGCATCACTACTTCCACCCCCCAGACCAGCCGACAAGGGAATGACTTTGGTTAGCTCAATATCAACCCCTACGCTTTTTTCAGCCCGCTGAAGTACCAATTCAGCCGCCCTATAAACCAAATTTCCCTTATCCAAGGGCAACGGAGCATCTCCACACGTCAAGACAAGACCCTCCCGATTAGGGTTAAGCCTAATTCGGAGAAGATCAAAGACATCAACTGTATGCATAAGAGACCACAATTTATGGTACCCATTGGGCAATCGATTCAGTACCCGAATCAACAGATTCACTTTGGCTGGCGCCCGCACCACGATTTCTGTTTCTGGCATAGCCCCCCCACTCACGACAAAAAACCCTTAGACTCACCCAATAACTGAACCGATAGAAAAAATGGGAAGATACATTGCCACAACGACTAAGGCAATCCCACAACCCACAACTAAGATAATGAACGGCTCTAACACCGAGGTTAAAGTGGCTACCGTTCGATCGACTTCTTGCTCAAACAGATCCGCAATTTTTTCCAGCATAACATCAATGGAACCGGTTGATTCTCCCACCTTGATCATTTGGGGAACCATAGACGGAAAAACCTGATCGGCCCTCAAGGTCTCGGAGAGAGGCCGCCCATCTTGAATCGCGGTAGTCGCCCGTTTGATACTCTGCTCAAATGCTTTATTGCCAGTTACCGTTCCCGCCACACCCAAGGCCGACGGCAACGGGACTCCACGACGAACTAAAAACCCTAATGTTCTGGAAAAACGAACCGTGGCCGCCTTTTGGACCACAGACCCCAAAAGAGGGATGCCCAAAACGCACTCATCAACAGCCTGTCGACTTTTCGGATTTTTGAGCAACCACCGAATACCCATAACCAAACTTCCCAAGAAAGTCGCCAACAGAACAAAGTGACCTCGAACTCCTTCAGCTACGTCAATCACCGCTTGCGTCAACCAGGGAAGCGATTCGCCAATATCCTGGAATAAGCTAGAAAAAAGAGGGACCACCCAAATCAGTAAAAAGATCAAGACAATTATGGCGACAGCTACGAGCAAAGCCGGATAGGCTAATCCAGAAAAAATTTTTGCCCGTAACTGAGCCTGTTTATCAAGGTATACTGCCAGTTGGGTCAAACTCTCATCCAAGCGACCCGTCGTCTCTCCTACTTCCACCATACTCCGGTAAAACTCATGAAAGACGGTTGGATTGCGCTTTAAAGCATGAGCCAACAAGGTTCCGCCTTCCACATCCTCTCGAATATGTTTAACCACTTGTTGCAAGGTCGGGTTTTCAGCTTCCCGGGAGAGAATGTCCAGGCATTCCAAAAGAGGCACGCCCGCACGAATCAATGTTGCCAATTGATGGGTAAAGACCACCAATTCTTTACTTCTCACGCCTCGCCAGATCCACTGGGAGCTCCAGACTGTCAGCCAGCCACTAAGATTAAATACCTTTTCAACTTTTTCCTGCAGACCGGTTACCAAAACGTCCTGTCCACGAATTAGCTGTAAGGCCTCACTGGAAGTGGCAGCTAATACCTCTCCATGGACCGTCTGTCCGTCCGAATTTTTCGCACGATATTCATATCTCGGCATTTCGAATTATTGCTCGCTTTCTCTGTGAGAGATCAAGAAGACTATCAATTCCATCTACATCCGAGGACGCAACCTGGCCAACGACATTGCCCCAGATCGATCCCGACGGGTGCGCTCCAATAGCTTGGATAATTCCTCAGGAAGTGTTGTGATTCCCATCGCGAGTTCAGCGGATATCACTCCTTGCCCAGCCAATTCGGCCAACGATTGATTCATCGTCTGCATGCCATATTGGGCTTGTCCCGTTTGCATCATGGAATACATTTGATGGATCTTGTCTTCACGAATCAGATTCCGAATTGCCGGAGAGGTTATCAGAATTTCCAAAGCCAGGACTCGGCCTTTTCCCTGTGAGCGTGGCAGAAGCCTCTGAGCCAAAATGCCTTCCAGTACCATCGACAACTGAATGCGAATTTCTTGTTGCTGATGGGAAGGAAAGACCGAGACCAATCGTGTCAACGTGTGAATCGCAGAATTCGTGTGCAAGGTGGCCACCGTAAGATGTCCGGTTTCGGCCATGATGAGAGCCGCCTGAATGGTCTCGAGATCCCGTAATTCTCCCAAAAACACCACATCGGGATCCTGCCTTAAGACACCTTTCAGTGCAAATTGGAATTCGCGGACATCCGATCCGACTTCCATTTGAGATACCAAACTCTTTTTGTGCGAATGCAGAATCTCAATGGGATCTTCTAACGAAATAATATGGACAGGTCGCTCTTCATTTATATGATCCAACATCGAGGCCAATGTCGTACTTTTTCCGCTTCCGGTCGGCCCGGTTACCAAAATCAGCCCTTGAGGCTTTCTCATCAATTCCTCAATAATGGGCGGTAGCCCCAATTCTTCAAACGTCGGAATTTTCCCGGACACTGTTCGAATTGCCATGGCCAAAGATCCCTGCTGGGTATAGACATGGACCCGAAACCGCCCGATAGCAGGCACGCTGTAGGCGCCATCCCAGGCCCCGGTCTTCATAACCTGTTGATGCTGTGCTTCGGTCAACAGACTCGCGGTTAATTGAGACATGTCCTGGCTGGTCAATGTCGGAGACTCCATCGGGCGTAAATGCCCGTCCACACGGAGGCGGGGCACACTTCCGGAAACCAGGTGCAAATCCGATCCGCCCTGTCGGCACAATTCCCCTAGGAGTGCAGTTAATTCCATTGGGCATCCGTTCTT
>JAGQKG010000178.1 GCA_020430245.1 Nitrospira sp. | reverse complement strand
CGCGCGGAGCGTACGCTTAGTACGTGAGCACGGAAAAATGGCGAGAACGCCGCTGGCGGCTTTTTTCAACAGACCCTGAACACGATCCGGACAACGAATCGCCTCCTTTCAAAAATTACATGCACACCACAAGAAAGTTCTGACATAATGGCCCATGTCCTCATCTATCGTTGTCAAAGGCATTCAATTGTCCGCACGATGCGGAGTCACTGAATCAGAGAGACAGCAACCTCAACCTCTCCTGGTCGATCTCATTTTCCGATGCCCCAATCAAGCAGCCTTTCAGAGCGATCAATTATCCGATACAGTCGATTATGGAACAATCGCGCAACGAATTCAGGACATTGGGGAAGGGCAGTCCTTTTCGTTGATTGAAGCTTTGGCGGAGAGAATTTGCCAGGTCCTGTTTCATGAATTTCCCATTACTCGTCTCAAGCTATGGGTCAGAAAAATCCGCCCTCCGTTGAATAGGGTCGAGGGGTCAGTCGGGGTACAGTTAATCCGGTCCCGCCAAACAATCGCCTCCATCGATCTCAAACATCCTTCTCCATTTCTGGTTGAGCACACTTCTCGACTTCCTCAAGGAACCGTGTTGGATGTGGCAACCGGACGAGGCCGTCATGCGATGTATCTGGCTTCCAAAGGATTCTCCGTTCATGGCATCGATCGCGATGTCGACGCACTCCATGAGCTTCAAGCACAAGCCCAAAAGGCCGGTCTACACTCGATCACGACCGAATGCATAGATTTAGAAGGAAATCCACCACATCCCATGGACTTGGGCACAGCCAAGTATGATGTCATTGTGGTCTTCTTCTATCTATACCGCCCGCTTTTTCCTCAACTCATTCACGCGCTGAAGTCCGGTGGCGTTATCATGTATGAAACTTTCCTTATGGACAACCATATCCATCGGCAACACCCACGCCGAAAAGAGTTCTGTCTTGAAACCAATGAATTGCTCACCCTTCTTCATGGGCTCAGAATTCTCCATTACGATGAAGGGGATCACAAGGGCCCCTCTTCACGAGCGTTTACCGCACAAATTTTGGCACAAAAACCATAAAATCCGATTAATCCCATGAGCCGTATCGACCTGCATACTCACACCCATTTCTCGGACGGGAGCGTTTCCCCCACCGCACTCGTAGAGCTCGCTCTTCAACAAAACGTGAGCATCCTGGCGATTACGGACCATGATACGACGGAGGGCCTTCCAGAAGCCATGGAAGCCACTCAACGGCTCCCGCTTGAAATCATCCCCGGCATTGAATTAAGTACGGAGTTTCAGGGACGGGAAACGCATATGCTCGGCTATTTCATTAATCACGCCGATCCTCGGTTGCAAGCCAGGCTCGAGCGGCTTCGCGCGACACGCGTTGATCGCCTCCACCACATCCTTGACCGGCTCCACTCCCTCAAGATGGAGATTTCTCTCGCTGAAGTGGAGCATGTTGCCGGAGGGGGAACTATTGGTCGCCCACATATCGCGCAGATGTTAATTGAAAAGGGGTACGTGAAGGGGATAAAAGAAGCGTTCGATCGATTCCTGGGGGTCAGGGGCGCAGCCTATGTCCGGCGAGTTGTCCCCGAAGCGGCTGAAATCATGACCTGGATCACTGAGGCCGGCGGCATTCCAATCCTTGCTCATCCCTATTGGGAGGGATTAAATGCCGATAAGACGGCGGCTTCATGCCGGACGTTAGTGGACCAGGGATTACGAGGACTTGAAGTCTTTTATGGAGCGTTTTCCGCTCGCCAAATTTCACTCAATCTCAATTTGGCCCGCAAATTTGACCTGCTTATGACAGGAGGCAGTGATTTTCACGGCGCTTTCAAACCTGAGATTTCGGTCGGGACCGGGCGGGGTTCGTTACGGGTCCCCCCCACGTTGATCGATCACTTACGTGAAGCAACTAAGCGGTAATATCCCCAAAACCATCAACGCGGTTTAAAAAGTCCCCACTGTTTTTTTAATTGTCGGTGGCTTCCACAATGTGATTTTCAAATCGCGTGCAGCCTTCCGCGAGCAGGCGATTGGTTAACAATTCCCCTGGCCATTCAATTGGCAAATCTGCTGTAAACACCCATACATCCGGAGACGTCCAAATCGGTCCATGGTCTTCAGGTAGATCCGGATCAAACAGATCGGTCCACACGGGCATATACACGCCATTCCCGCATTGGGTATGCAGATGCACCACGGTTCGACTTCGAACCGGGCCTTCCAGGTCATGCCACACCGCAGCCGTTTCGTCCGCTAATCGATGAAGACGGACGGCGTTTTGTGCATCATATAAGGCATAGGCCGCGTAATTGGGAGCCTCCAAGAGTTGCGGCGCCTTAGCCACTTCGGGACATTGTTTCACCAGATGATCCATAATCGCCTGACAGTCGTCCTCGGAAAGGGCTTCCGGCAATGTCGTATCAGGAACGCCAAGAATTTCAAAAAATAAAAATGCGGTGGCTTCAACGGGTGGATGAAGCCTCGCCGCAATCGTCTGACGAGATTGTCCCTCCGCCAGGTTGGAAATATGGTCGTGCACCTTCTGCAAGCTTAAAAATTCCAATGTGGAATCGGTGAGAAGCCGTGGTTCGACGGTAATCACCGCCCCTGGCGGGACATGCAAATGTTTCCGTAACAAATCCGCTGTTTCCACAGGATCAATTTTCAATTTCAACGGATACTCTAGATTGGCTTGGAGGGATACTTCAAATGAGGCAAGAATTCCATACATTTCACTGTCTTCGCTCTCATCCTCCATCACACACGAGCTGGCTGCTTCCGCCAATAAATCGAACAACCACTCCGCCATATTTTCGTCTAAGGCGGCAAGAACGGTGAGCACCTCATGTTCGCGATCCTGATCTAATAGGGCCTGCAGCACTTCAATGGCCAAACTGGGGTCCCCATGCTCATGCCGCCGGGCATTAATGAGATGAATCAAATCGCGAGTGAGGGGATCGGGACGATACCAACTAGACATTGCATTCATGTGATGACACGTTTCCAGGCGAAGGTGAAAATTTTCTGAGAAGGCAGAGCTTCAAAATTTCCCGAGCATTCTCACACGACGGAAACCTGTTTGCCAACTCACTACTCCCCAATGACCTTCACCAACACCCGCTTGCGCCGTCTGCCATCAAATTCCGCGTAAAAAATTTGTTCCCAGGGACCAAAGTCCAAGCGTCCATTGGTGATAGCCACCACAACTTCCCTGCCCATGATTTGACGTTTGATATGAGCGTCACCATTGTCCTCTCCGGTAAGATTGTGCCGGTAGGTCCCCGCCTGAGGCACAAGACGCTCAAGGAACTGTTCATAATCCTGCAACAACCCGGCTTCATCGTCATTAATGTACACACTCGCGGTAATATGCATGGCATTCACCAGGACGAATCCCTCTTGAATCCCACTTTGTTGTAGCACGCGTTCCACCTGAGGGGTAATATTCAGAAATTCCCTCCGTTCTTTGGTCTGAAACCAGAGCTCTTCTCGATAGGATTTCACGATGCCTCCCTAACCACAGATTCCATAGGTAGTCTATTTTCCATAACGCTGATCCCGATAGCAATCCTGATTGCCGGGCTCAACAGGCAACTCGAATCGTCTCATCCTTCGAATGGACTGGATCGTTCTCCCCTTGATCCTCCCTTCTCCGTGAGAAACGACCATGTTCCCTCTTCGATATGTGGGGATGATTTGACAGGAAATTGAAGTGATGTTAATAAACTTCATGATTGGGTATTTCTTCTTACACGACTCGCTGATTTGGCAATTTCATACCACGCCAACCCGGCATTGACACTGCTTGCAGATTTGACGAAAAAAAAGGAGATAGTCATGACGACCTCGACAATCGGTGCGGCGTTTTCCACAGAACAACCCTCACGATGGAACGTACTCTTTGCTCAAGAGCCTGATAAAGACTTGGAATTTGACGAAGGATTGGAAGAGGATGATCTTAACCAATCGAAGCCCCCTTCAAGGAAACCGCTTCTCTGGATTGCACTGTTATTGTTGATTGTTGGAATGGCCTACTGGACTCTCAACCCAAATACTTTTTTGCCTGACGCGACCTCCGACCATACGGCGGCTACCACCAGGAATCCAGATGGCCATCAGTCCCAGGGCGGGATCCCACCCCCAACCTTTCACGAGAATCAGGAAGTGTCGCTTACCAATACTCTTGGTAGGTCCCTGCTAATGGGTGATCCTGCCAACACCCTGCCTGGTCCCATCGTGAAACCAGGAGAAACCTTAACGATTCTGGATGGAGCCTATCAGCCCACCGGATGGGTCTACCAGGTTCGAACGCCAACGGGAAAAACAGGGTGGATCTCTTCCGAAAAGCTCAAGTCACAGATCCAAAATATGGAGAAGGTTTCCGCCCGGTAAGAAAGAACCCGACAAATTTTCATTGCTGTGCAGACCTGGTTTAAGGATCAGGGGTTTGGTTCTCAAGAATCATCCGGTTGTTCTGTTGAATCAACTGCCAATAGTCCACATCATCCTGGATATCACTCGTTCACCAATCATTGAAGAGCTTCACAATCCTTGCTACCCTGCACTAACGTTCACGGCAGTGAATTCGGTAATCGGATCGTTACCATACCGGAGTCTGGTGTCCCACATATGACTCACCAGGCTCTATAGGAAAAATAAAGGAGTGTTCAAAATCACTGCCCAGCACGACCAGGCAGCGAGAACCTTGTTGGCGACTTAATCCCACACGCCTTGTCTTGGAATACAATAAATCGCCGTCATTTAGTCATTCATTTGTCCCCGCATTCACAATCATTGCTGAGACACGGCCTTTGGAAAATTCCTTATGAACCCGATGACTCCTATTGAGGCGCAGACGTTCTGCACTAAATATACAAAAGAAAGTGGCAGCAACTTCTATTACTCCTTTTTGTTCCTGCCACAGCAGCGGCGCGAAGCCATGTATACCATTTATGCCTTTTGCAAAATGGTGGATAGCGCCGTTGATGAACCGGCACCAGGAAGTCATCCCATCGAAGAAATCCGTAAATGGCGACAAGAGGTGACGGCCACCTATCAAGGCCACCCGACCCAACCGGTCACAACGAGCCTCGCCGCCCACCTGGAGACCTTTGACATCCCCGAAGCACTCCTTCAAGAGTTAATCTCGGGTGTAGAAATGGATCTGACGACCAATCGATTTGCGACGTTTGCCGAACTCTATCAATACTGCTACAGAGTCGCTTCAGTGGTTGGACTGATTTGCCTGAAGATTTTCCAAACCCAATCCCCTGCGGCAGAAGACTATGCGGTCAACTTGGGACTGGCATTTCAATTAACCAACATTCTTCGCGATCTCAAAGGGGATGCCGAACAGAACCGCATCTATCTTCCGCTAGAGGACTTACAGCGATTTGGGTATTCGGAAGATGCGCTCCTGCACCAACAAGGATCTCCCGCACTCGATCACCTCATGAAATTTGAATGCGAAAGAGCTCATACCTATTATCGCCAGGCTCAAGACATTCTCCACACCCTTTCACCCTCAGATCAAAAATCGCTGGTGGTTTCAGAAATCATGCGTGGAGTCTACAGCCGCATCCTCAAACAACTCGAAGACCCACACTACCAGGTGTTCGGCCCACGGATTCGAGTCGCTCCCATACAACGACTCGGAATCGCGGCGAATATTTGGATTCGGTCTTTTCTTTTCCATCACATTGCGCCATCAGTGTGACACGCCATATTCTGATACTAAGCGCAAATCTGCCAGGATTACTCACGGCCTATCGACTCATCCCCTATGGATTCCGGATCGCGATTCTCGAAGACCACAGCACTGTCTCTCCGGCACCATCATCTCCCCATTTTGCGAAATCGATAGAACCGGATCATCCGCCATCCCTCCAAGGACTCACGACGCAGCCCTCCCCGCTCATTCTCCCGGGGTATTACCATACAACATGGGCGCTCTTCCAGGAACTGCCCTTCGAACACACAGCCCAACTCATTCAACCGGTTGAGCTTGAGTTTGGGACATCCGAAGATCAGACACTCATGCTATCCAACGCGCGGGGCATTGCGACACTTCATCCCATGATCCGACTCGCCGGCTTTCGCGGTCTTACCTGGTCAGATCGCTGGCACTTGATGAATTTTTTAGAAAAAAAATGGGAAGAACCCCATTCATCCGATCACCACCCTGACATGCTCACGGTTGAATCCTGGCTGATTTCCGCTCAACAATCGGCTCTTGCACGACAACGTATCTGGAATCCATTTTGTCGATTGTTTTTAGGATGTGATGTGACCCAGGCTTCACTCGGATATTTTCTGGAGGTACTTTCTCGATTCTGGTTATCCAAACCTCATGGACCAGAAACATTCTTAGCCTCACCTGACATGCAGAATCATCTTCAACAAAAACTCAGACAGGTCTTATTAGAAAAAGGGGTCACGTTTTATCCCTCAACCGAAATCACCGGTATCCAAGCCGACAGCGAACGCATCCAAGCCATTGTCCTGGCTAGGGGCGAACGCCTCAACGCCGACATCTATGTCTCACCCCTTTCCCCTCCAGAGCTTCTTAGACTCTTGCCGGAAAGGGCTCCGGCTCGCTTTTCGTGTTTTTCCCATTTGGCTCACCTGCAGGAAGCCTCAGGAACAACTGTCCGAATGACCCTTAACGACACACTCCTTCCTCCTCGTCTTATCCTCAACTCCGGCATCTTTGATTGGATAACCAGCATGCCCGTTAGCAATACTGAAGGTGCAACAACGTCAATTACGGGCTTCAAGCTTTCTCCTTCACCATCGTCGTTACACACCGGCGACCGGCTGAGAGAAACTTTCTGGCCTCATATCAATAAGATATTCAACACTTCCCCTAAGCAGTCATTGTCACCTTGTGAGTCAACAGCCACGCCATCCGTTTACCGGTATATTCCTTGCCTGACTGGTTACCGCACCTTTCGCCCTCTGCCCAACACACCCATTCCCAATCTTTTTCTTGCCGGCTCCTGGACGGCCACCCCACTTCCCCCTTCTTTGGAAAGCACGGTCTTAAGTGCCTATGCCTGTGCCAGGGCTGTGACTGAATGGGTCCAGACCTCTTCGCATTGACATCCTCAACTGTCAAACCTAAGATCCCCTCTCAATGGATCTTCATGAACTCAAATCATCCCTTCACGACTGCCGACGATGTGGGTTGTCTTCCGGACGGACTCAGGTGGTGTTTGGGACAGGACATCCTCAGGCTGACATCATGTTTGTCGGAGAAGCCCCGGGCTTTTATGAAGACCGGCAGGGAGAGCCTTTTGTCGGGGCGGCAGGGAAATTACTCAACGAATTGCTCCAATCGATCGGGCTCAGTCGCGCGGATATTTTCATTGCCAACGTCATTAAATGCCGGCCACCCAACAATCGAGA
>JAGQKG010000177.1 GCA_020430245.1 Nitrospira sp. | reverse complement strand
CACCATGCACTGCCTAATGCCCTCTTACCCATCTTGACCCTCCTGGGCCTTCAGCTCGGAGGGTTGCTTGGTGGAGCAGTGATCACCGAAACGGTTTTTGCCTGGCCGGGATTGGGTCTCCTGATGATTGAAGCCATTCAACAGCGCGATTATCCAGTCGTCCAGGCGGCGGTCCTCTGTATCAGCGTGACCTATATCCTGGTGAATCTGCTTACGGATCTGTTGTATGCATGGCTGGACCCTCGCATCCAATTCACCACCGATTAACCATGCGTCTTTGGCTCCCACTCTCCATCATGGCCGCGTGGTCCTTTCTGGCCATCCTCCACCCTCTGTTTTCCTTAACCCCTGATGCGATTGATCTCACCAATATCCTTTCCCCGCCAAGCCTGGAGCAATGGTTGGGACATGATGAATTAGGCCGACCGGTTGCCGACCGTCTGATCAGCGGCGCACAAACGTCGTTTGTGGTCTCGCTGTGCGTGGTCGCTCTGGGGGTCAGTCTCGGAGGCATCCTGGGCGTTTCCAGTGCATATCTCAGCGGCTGGGTTGATACGGTCTTTGTGCGGATAGTTGACGTGATGCTCGCCTTCCCCGGATTACTTCTTGCCATTGCTCTTGCCGGGGCATTGGGCCCGGGAATCAGCAATGTGATTTTGGCTCTGGGAATCGTAGGATGGGTGGGATATGCCCGACTGGCGAGAGGACAGGTTCTGTCTCTCAAACACGCCGATCACGTGCTGGCCGCCCAAGCGATCGGCGCACCCCCTTGGCGCATTATTCTCCGACACCTTTTGCCGCTAATCATGGCTCCGCTTATTGTCGAAGCCAGTTTTGGTGTCGCCAGCGTTATCATTGCCGAAGCCGGCCTTTCCTTTTTGGGGCTTGGGGTTCAACCTCCGACCGCATCATGGGGCAGCATGATTCGCGACGGGACCCGCTATATGTTGGTCGCTCCTCATCTGGTCATCTTCCCCGGCTTGACTCTCATGGCGGTCGTCCTCGCAGCCAACATGTTGGGAGATTGGCTGAGAGATCGGTTGGATGTGAAAGAACAGCGTAATCGAAGACACTCATGAGACCGGTTCAACGTCAGACAGCCAAAGACGGCCACCGAGGTAGTTCCTACCTGCAATCACCGTCTTGATTTCGAAATGAGGAATGGGAGAAATGTGTTCAATCGTTCAGGGTGTTTCCTTTTTTTCTAAAGGGAGCGGGAACGAAATAATGATGCCGCCCATGACATCACCCAGTTTAAAATCACGCTTGGAACTCAACAAATGCCCGTTGTGGCACTCGACACAGGCTTTAGAGACAGCACGATCCGCAAAGATGGCTTTAAAAAACCGTTGATCGCCTCTCTTGATAATTCCACTATAGACCTCATCAGGATCTTCTGCCACGACTTTCAACCCGGCCTCCTCAAACACGGTGCTCGGCCCATTCTCTTCATAAATGGGCCACAGGCTGGCCAAACGATACCTCAGGCCGGACCCGCCCATTTCGGCCAGTTTCCCACCCATCAAGAGCATCTGCGCCGGGAGCGGAAGCGCCTTCCGTTGCTTCCAGGCTTCTGCGGCAATCACGATTCGATTCTCCTGCATGCGATCCACCACATGTGTGGTATAGAGGGCCCTGTCTGCGGCAATCACCGCATGGATATACCCAGCCACAACTTCTGGAGAGAAACTCACTTCAGTACCTGGTGCCATTCGCACTTCCGACTCATCGTCCCCGACCGCTTGTGCGACTTCCCAACTGGCCGTGAGCCCAATTGACCCAAGCAGGATTCCTAAAAATACCATTCGCATACCCATGGTCGCCCTCCTTTCGTCCGTCATCACCTCGTAAATGAATCAACATCCTGTTGCATGGCTTCGAGCGGGCTACCTCAGGAGTCTCCTCCTGTTCCTGGACTATCTGGTATTACTTGCCCTCGTCTACCGGATGCCACTCGTGGCAAACCTACCAGCCCATCAGGGAATCTGGCGTCTAACCGAAGGCACAATTTCAAGTCCTTCTTCTAACAACTCTAATCCAAACCTGGGATTCTCCTCGATTTCATGCGCACTTCGTCGGCCTTGTGGTGCCTCATACTCAAAATTGGCCACCGTGGTCTTCTGAGCCGTTACCGTGATGGGTTGTTCCACAAACTCCTTCATTCCAGGGTGCCAGGCGGTCAGCATATAGTCTCCAGGAGGAACATCGGTAATTTCAAATGTTCCGTCCTCTGGGGTAATAGCATAATACGGATTCTCGAGCACCAATCCCCATGAAAACATATAGGGATGGAATCCGCACTGCATGACAAAGACATTCCTCCCCTTTCGTAAATGAATTTTTTCCACCATCGGTTCACCGGGAAGATGTGTCTTTCCAAATATTCCCGCCACCTTATGATACGGGTTCATTGGTAAGGGTCGATTGAACAAAACCCTGGCCCCTCGCTCTCTAGCGGTTTCATAGCCCTGAATATCATGTTCGACGGGATCCATATTGACCACGGTCAGTTCGTCCCCATCGCGCAGGACATTCACAAACGGAATAAAATCACAGTCTACTGATTCGATCCTGACTTTGGGCATGTGAAACGGTTTCCCCTTTTTAATATCTTTGAGATAGACCACCACATCCTTAAGACTTTGGTCAGGCCCAATAATAAAATCCTCAACAATGCGCCAACCGGTTCCCGTGGAGATGGTCCCACAAAACACCGGATCGGGAATCGTGACCAAGTTGAAGGCCATGGGTCTCGGCTTTTCTCCCGTAATCGTCACTTTGCCTTGAATGACTCCCCCATGGGTCACGGTGATTTCATCATAGGACCAAGCCGTTTGTGCGATAAGAGCAACCAGCCCGATTCCGACGACCCCTTTCCATATCATACGGCCCTTCATGCAATCCTCCTCAAAATGAAATAATCACCATTCTCTTTCACATTCTATCGAACCATCCACTCAAAAAAAAGCAGGGAAGCCGAAGAGTGGCTTCCCCGCTTTCGCTAACCCTCGGAATGAGGGTCTGGCTTACTTCGCGACGGTAGGAATAATGCGCGGCTCACCATTGTGCTCGTCAAGAGCCGCTTGCTTGGAAGACATGGCCGGACCATCCAATGGCTGAATCCGCTGATCCGTGTTCGGCAACACCCGGAGGTAACCCCATTGCCCCGATTGGGAATAGGGTAACCGGCCATTGCTCCACACATAATCTCCTGCCAACGACCATTTACCTCCAGCCGAAGGCAAGAAGACATCCAGACCTTCCGAACCCGAGAACTCCACCGTGCTAATCATATCCGCACCTGGCAGGAAGGGTTCAATCGGCCATTCATGCTTCTCAATCGTGAACATTCCATTCTGCTCACTGCTAGCGCCAAACACGTGAATCCGCACTTTGTCACCCGCATGAGCTTCAATCACCGGCGTCACAGGATCCTGCGGTTTGTCGACCTGGCAGGGTTGGAACATTCGCCCCAACGAACAACCGGCTTCTTCCCGATGGAGATAGGGTTCGGCACGATAATTCACTCCCGTCAGTCCTGCCACATTTTGCACATAGGGCATAAAACTGGTCCCGATGATGTTATCCTCGTCCTGGAAATACAAGGCCACATCCCGGTAGTTCGCCCGACTTTCATACCCTTCGATCGTCCGATCCACGATCACATCGGCATTCCAGCTATTTTTCAGGGAAATATCTTCCCCGGTTTTTGGATCACGGTACTGCGATCCTTTGGGTCCGATGATGATTCCCCCGAAGAGGCCGTTGCGGGGATTCATGGCCACATTTCCCCAATCCCACACCAGGGTTTGCGTCTCGCCATTGAAGGGATCCGCATAATAGGTGTAAGTCCGCGACTCACCGGGCGCCACCGTTTGGTCGCCGGGGTTATTCCCCAGATTGACGCCTTGAGAATCTTTGGGGTCGAATGCCAGTCCGAAAGCCGAGAACGAGGCTCGCCCTTCCTTGAGTTTATTCGTCAATTTGACTTTGAGACAGTCCCCCACGTTGGCCCGTAATGTTAACGGCATGGGCTGCACATCACCTGCCACCTTTTGCACCTCGTCTTCGAGGACATAGATCTTGGCTTCAGGATTGCGCAATTCAATCTTCCGTTCAAAATCAACTTCAATCGCTTCCGGAGCATTGCTATTAAAACTCATCCCCGGATGGTCCATGGCTACCACGTTGAAACTCTTGACTGGTGCCTCTTTTGGACACACCGGTAATCGCTCCGGTATGCCTTCTTTGCCATACGCCTTATTCGGCAATGGCTGCAAGTCACCCACCGGTTTATCCAAGACCCGGATCAGCCCCCAGGTTCCTTCCGAAAACTTGGAACTGCGTCCATTAAAGAACATATAGTCCCCGGCTTGATGACGCGGACCACCCGCTTCCGGAATGACCAGGTCATACCGTTCGGCAATCCCGATATGCAAGGAATGTTTGCGATTGGCCTCTTGCGCATACCGTTCCGACCAGAAGGTATGGCCGGATAACGTAAACACATTACTTTCATTCATGGTCACGTCCAACAGCCGGAACACGATGGCATCACCCAAATAGGCCCGAATCATGGCTGTGCTGGGATCGCCATGCACCACACTGCTGAAAATTTGCGACGGCTCCGGGTTACTGGCCAATCGTTGTGCAAACGGCTCCGCCCGGAAGTTCAACGCCCCACCAGTGGTATGCGTGCCGCCGTTCAAAAACGGCATGGGCGTCATTTTAATTTTGTCATTCGGCGGCATAATAAAGGACACCGTCCGACCGGCTTCCAATGCCACATCCACCGGTTGCCCCGGAGGATTCCCCGCCGTCACGATATTTACCGTGTGCGGCACCGTATCCATGATGTGCACCATCAATTCACGGAAGCTTCCGGCCACATCATGCCCGACACGTTCCACGGCATGAATATCGGCTACCGGCCCCGTGCGAATCCGTTTCCCGGTCTTCGGATCGTGCCACGTGGAGCCGAAGGGTTCGGCAATCATGGTTCCGACCGCCCCGTGTGGCCACGTGGTGCCACCAAAGGCATGGTCATGCCAGAATACACTACCCACATCCGCATCTACCCAGAACCGTTGCCGGACATATTCCACAGTCACAATGTCATTAACCGGATGGGCATGTTTCAGGGGCTGAGCAAACGTCAATGCGTTGCCATCAATTTTGACAATCCGACGTACCTCCTGACCCTTAACATTATCCGCACCGATCAAAATTGGAATGCCCACATGATATTGTTTGGCATTCGAGACCTCCAAGGTTTTGTCGCCTTTTTTGGCGGCCTTGGTGACCTTCGCATTCATCGGAATCGGCAACCCTTTTTTGGTGGGTTTGTCAAATTGTGTAAACGGCCGCATGGACTGTTCATACGAAAAGCCTGAAATCACGCCATCGGACGCCTGATTATCGAACTGGAAGAAATGGAAATGCGTGTTGATCTTCGAGGATTGGAAGTTGGTGATATCGTCATCCAACCACTCACTGGTCAGTGTCCAATCGATGCAATCATACACATTCGCCCGCACTACCAACGGAAACTTCTTGTCGTTGTTGGCGCGCACTTCTTCCTCTTCCTCCTGCACGACATACAACAACCCGTTGGGGTCGACAATTGCCGGCTCTTTTCCTTGGGCAGCCGATAATTCGATCGGCAACTTAATGAAATGAATTTTGTAATCCTCTGACCCGGCCCGAGTCGGACACAAACTCCAGGGACCATTTTCGCCTGGCTTGGCCGGTTCGACCGACCGCGTGCCATCCGGATTCAACCGGATCATCTCCAACCAGGGAGCTGGATTATGATCATTGGAGAACGGCACACGTTTGCCAAAATGCGGCGTCACCCATGGCCAGGCCACTTTTCCGGTTGTCGGTTCAAACAAAATGCCATGTCGTTCGCCAGGTTTATACCCTTGCCACTCTGGACGATATTTGGGATTACTGCCCAGCGTAGCTTCCTTTTCACTCATGGCCTTATTGCCTTGCCACACCCAATCCATGACCGTGGCGTCATACGCCATCAGCTGCCCCTTCTCATCATCTTTATGACCGGGCTTGCCTTGATTGCTGAGTTGCATTTCCACCCAGTCTTTGATCGTCACCACCGCCGGATCCGCTTTCCAATCGCTTTTACCTTTATCCACAATTTTAAATTGTTTGCCAAACCAATTAACGGCTTTGCCTACCAGTTGATCAGAAGTCACCGGCTTTTGAATCCGCCCTAAACGATCCGGCAATTCCCGTAATGGCGCCATCACGTCATTTTGAATGCCTGGCTCTTGCATGGTGTTATACACCCGCCAATACCCCCACATGCCCGCAACATAGTGATGGGCCACATGACAATGGAATAGGAAGTCCCCTGCCAACCATTGGCACAGACCCGAGCCGCACTCGGTTTCCAGATCCAATGCTTCCGACGGCCCAATCGCTTCCACATCAACCCGGTCGGACTTTGTGCGAACGATGGGATATTTCACCGGCCCATTTTGCCCGGTATTCCAGACAGGCATTTGGGTTGCCCGTGGGCTGCGTTGCCATCGAATCGACCCACCATGAGGATGATGGGAATGAAAGACTTCCGATCCGCCATGCACCACACGGAATTTGGCCGGATCGCCTAAATAACTTCGTGGGATGGTCGGGGCCGCATCGCCGAAGGTATAGGAACTATAGGCCATCGACTCATCTTCAAATCCAAAATATTCATGTTGCACATGCATGTTATTGATGCCGAACGGTTCACTACGATAGTTGAGCGCCCGTGCACCAGGACGATACGCATCCGTGAGCGGATCCCGTTGAGGCAGGAAGTCCCCGTGCTTATTGACCGGACGAAACGCTTCATCGCCGACTTCATGATAAATCAACACAAATTCCCGAAAGTCCGGACCGGTCCCGTTATCAATCATTACCTGCCAACCACTACGGGCTTCGGTCGCTGGACCAGTTCCTAAGGGCTCATAGTAATTCGATCCACGAGGTTCTACAACGAACACACCGAAGAGCCCCATGACCGTCAGCTCCCGGTCATTGCTAAAAGTATGAAATTGCTTCCCACCTTCTTGCGTGTCGGGATGGATGTACCATTCCATCTCAATCGTTTCGCCTTCCTCCGCTACCGTATCAGGATTGGTAGTAGTGGCCGGCTGGCCGGATTGGCTCATAACCATATCAGACCCATTGATATGCAAGCTGACTTCTTCACCGAATTCCAACTTGTTGTGAAGAGTGATTTTGACGCAATCGCCTTGATTGCCCCGGATCACCAACGGTTGAATCCACTGATCCTGGATACCATTTTTTACGGCTCCCGGATCAGCATGCCCTTCGATCTCACGAGCCGCCGCATTTTTGGCTTCTTCTTCGCGAATCTTGTCAATATTTTCCGTCAAGGCATACATGTACCCTGGATAATAATCAAGCCATTGATTCAAGCT
>JAGQKG010000176.1:5332-7500 GCA_020430245.1 Nitrospira sp. | reverse complement strand
TCCACCTATCGTCAACCAACATTTTTTTCAGCACTCCTCTAGGTTTTCTCATTGTCTTCAAGACACCTGGTACACTCATCTATTTGAGGGTCTCCATGAAGGCGACAAAAATGCCGGAAACATTCTTCGCACACTAAAACACTCAGGTGTTCCAACCCCGATTCCTCACACAAATAACAGTTCTTTTCCCGCTTCGCATTCGGCATGTGTGTTCTCCCGCAATGAGATGGGGTGAGCATATCTCCGGACCTCCGAGATACCCGCTAATGTCCCGATAGGACCAACATTCCACCACCGATCAGAGTGTGCCGTATCTAAAAGAAAATGTGGAGGGGATTGCTGAATGTAGGATCGAAAGGAAAAAGCATCATGACAGGACTGGACGGAGCGGAGTCTCATCAATCTAAAGAACGACTGTCTGAGACGAAGGAACCTTCGTTGACCTTCTTGGAAATCACCCTTCAGCATGATCGTCCCAGGCCAAATTAAAGAAGAAGTCTAAACAGAATTCTTAACGAGCACCTTCACCCTAACTTTCCATCATCTCCAAGCGGGTATCAAATTCATGTCCGCAAGACACACACCGGATACAATCGGATTCAACCACCGGTTCGTCATCCCGTATGCCCATGCCACCACAATCCGGACATCGTGCCAGGTGCAACACCTCATCATTGAGATTTTCGTATCGGGTTCCCCGCAAGCAAAAAATCGGTTGGCCATCAAGCAACCAGGGTTGACAGTCCTTATTGACAACAGGGAGAACGAGATAATGATGGGCAGCATAATCCTGGATCGCCTCATGGGTAGAGAGCCCATCCTTTATCAAATTCCCGGTCTTCGCATCATAGATCGCACAGTCTTTTACGACAGCTTTCGTTGGCCCCATAAGATACCTCCTTCTGACAGGATGAATCTCTTCGTGAACAATTTCACACCGGAGTATGCTCGTACGACCTGCCGAAAAAGCATGAGGTCAAAGGGCCGAGCCACGCAACCAGGAACAGACACCGAAACAACTGAATACATTCATAATGGCAGACCCGGCCCTTGCCCCTGACAGCACCATCACCATTGACCGACTCGATTCCAAATCGATTTGGAGAAAATGCCTCCCTCACTTCTTTTTTTTGGATTTGCCCCACGTTTCCTTCAGGACCGATTTCCACTCGTCACGGGAAATCGCGGGCATGGTCTTAATGCGAATATGCCCCATTGAGGCATTAAGCACACCGGCCTTCATGGCCGCGCGATTATTGGGAAACTCTAAGATGGCCACCACATCATATTCCCCCAGGCAATAAAAGGCATGAAGCATTTTTCCGCCCAAAGATTCGACATTTTTCTTCACCATGTCCGACCGTGCCACACCCTTGTCTTTCATGGTCTTCAGCCCGTCATGAGTAAAGTTCACTAAACTCACATAGATCGGCATGATATACCTCCCCGGGAAGAAGTGAATAATATTGAGGATGTTTGGCGCAGGAACGAGATAGGTTCATCCTAATAGAAAGAGGCAAAAAAAAATAGTCTTTTTCTGATGCCTGCAATGGCCAAGCGGGAGCTTGAAACACAAATCTCACCCTGGGGGAAAATTCACATTGAATCCCAAGGGGTTCGGTCTCCAACTATCATGAGAGGGATGGAAACTCTTCCATCGCATCCATCTTCTCCGGATAAAAGGCCATGTAATTGGTAATGTCAGCCACGGAGGCTAAGGGAGTCTCATACGTCCAGACGGCATTCTCCGCCGTTCTGCCATTCACGCTTACCGTGAAATATGACGCGTCACCCTTAAAGGGGCAGTGCGTGGAATGGGTCGTGGGGTGAAGATAGGTCATCGTCACATCTTCACGCGGGAAGTATTGAGCCGGCGGCACAGGTCCCTCGCGCAGGGTCAGTGCCCTGCTGGTGTCCGCAATGACGGTCCCGTTAAACGTCACCTTGATCCGATTCGGATTGGGTGTAATGGTAATGGCATGGGGATGGCTCGGCGTTGTCATGGGAATGATTCCTTTCTTGGGTGTTTCAATTCCGGGGGAGAAATAAAGATGAACGGAGATGCCGGACAACCTGTGTCGTCATAAAAAACATGGTCCGGGTACCTATTGAATCTGTTGCGCAACTTCCAGGAAAGTCTGAAGATTCGCGGGGCTGCTAAACCGATG
>JAGQKG010000176.1:0-5303 GCA_020430245.1 Nitrospira sp. | reverse complement strand
CTGAGGATCTTGCGTGAGGAGGTGTTCGGTAAATTCCCAACTGCCTTGGGGGCGAATCACTACGTCCTGAAGTCCGTGCACAATGCGCGTCGGTACCCTCTTTGGCGAATCCAACCGCCTGGCCCATAAGGCTTCACTTTCTTCCACCCATTTCCACGAGAGGGGAAAATCTTTGTGCAGGGCATCGTCATCCCAGGGCATCCATCCGGTCTCCTGCCACTGTTGGCGTCGTTCAGGAGAGATATCCTGTGCGCGCCTGCCCATCATATTAAACGCCGGAGCCAGAAGCACCAATTGTTGCACGTGAGGAAACTCCTGCCCGAGGAGCCAGGCCAGCCACCCGCCCAAGGATGATCCAATAATGGTGACAGGCGGACCATCGGCCAGCATCTTCGTCACGCTTCGCGCATCCTCCAGCCAGTCACAGAGCGTATAGTCGGCGAAGACGCCTTCCGATTCTCCATTTCCACGAAAATCAAAACAGCAAAACCCCCAGCCTCGCTCCCGGCACAAAGCGGCCAACGCCTTACTTTTATTCCCCCACCGCTTGGAAAGAAAACCGGTCACAAAAAACAATTGGCGTTTTTTCCCGGAAATGCGGTCACCGACAATGAGTGTCGAATCCGCTCCGCGAATTTCAAATCGGGTTGATTGATTCATCATGTTCCATGTGGTGTCAGGTCAATAAAGAAATTGAAGGCTCACTAAGGGAAGAAGGATTACGAAACTACTTTTCAGGACATGACTTCATCTCTGGTGTACCACATCGTAAGGGTGCAAGAAAACAGCCTGGTTTTTTGAGATGGAGAGGGAAAGCCAATGCGTTATTTGACCAAGGATTTGAGATAGTCACCGTGCGGGCGCGCAGCGAGGAGGTGCCGGGCAGGTAAAGGGAGGAGTGTCATGCCAACGTGGAATGACCGGAGAGATGCCCAAGGCGCATGCCGCCTCCATGGCCTGTCCGGCATGATCGACCAACACAAAGTCCACACCACGGTCGAACAGATCCTCCAATTCCTGGCTGAGCTCGCCCGGGTCTTCATCCCGGAGCCACGAATAGTTCACACGGACTCCCGCCTGCTTCAGTTGGGCAATGGTCTGGCGACCCGGCCGGCCACGCAGAAAGGACAACTGGATAAATTCGTCACAGGAATTAATAGTGGTGTCAACGTACTGAAAGCGGAAAAATTCCCGGCTCATGTTGGCAATCCAACTTTCTTCGCCGGCCTCCTCTGCAACATGGCGCACCGCCAAATCGGTACCGTCGCGCGCACCGAAGATAACCTGGTTAAAGCGTTGCGCTTTGACAACCATCTCGGCAACAAGCCTCCCAACCAGGGGGTTGTTCTCTTTGATATCCACATTGATCCAGATATTGTGCGGCATGACGGCAAGAGCCTCTTCAAAGGTGGGAATATGCTGTCCGGCCACCTCTCCTGCGCATGGCTCAAGCCGCAGACTCCGGACTTCGGCCAGAGTCGACTCGGAAATGCGCAACGTCCGCCCCTCCGTGTCTCGCACACGATCATCATGCGAAACAACAAGGACGGCATCCGCGGTCGATCGCACATCCAGTTCAATCTGGTGAACGCCAAGACACACGGCTCGCTGAAACGCACCAACCGTGTTGAGGGGACATCCCAGGTGTCCTCCACGGTGAGCGGAGATGCCATGCTCAGGAAGATCAGCCTTCGGCAGATGGGAGACCTCACACGATACCGGGGCAACTCCGGAGGGCGTCGACGCACAGCCCAGCCAGAGTGTCATGCCGGCGAGTGCAGCTCCGAAGAACCGCCACGTGGCTTGCGGCAACTTCGCGCGGGACCAGGCACAGGTCATGGTTTTCCTCGAGGCGGGCGACTATTTTCAAAGGATCTGTTAGGAGAGGTCACGGTTGCTCCAGCATGAGTTCAGGAACCCCGCCCATGGATGTCACCAACAAGGCAAGCAGGACGGCCTGAATAATCCATCCAATTAAACACACCCCAATGGCGCGGTAGGTGCTCTGATAATCCAAAGCCTGGCGCACCGCAATAATCATGGCGACGAGCATCCAGACCCCCGCAAGAAGATTCACAAACCCGCTGACGCCGGGGATCATGCCCAGAACCCGAATGATACCAGGGGCGCTCGAAAACCCGATCGTCCGTAGGAGTTCACCATGGTCAGCATGGGTCTGGGGTTCGGGAAGAAGTTTCGTGCCAATGAGGTAGGTCATCAACGCCCAGACATACCATCCGAGCAGGGACCCGACCGTGCCAATCAACAGCCCCATCAGACCGGCTTCCTGCATAAAACCGATACCACCGGCGAGGCTGGATAACATGACGACGCCCATTGCCTGGCCCATCGCACGTCTATCCGCTTCCACCTCTTCGTATAGATGAACATCGAGTTTGGCCGCACGTATCATTCGATCAACAAACGGGGTCATAATCAAAGATCTCCTTTCTCTCACAAAATTTTCATATCAATTTAACTACGAAGGATTGTGCCGGAGGAGGAAGACGACAAGCAATTTCCCAGGACGCAGAAAAGGTTCCTTACATCGTGTTTTTTGTCAGCGCCTTCTCCCTCCGCAGGGTAAGGGTAGAATTCTTCCACCACAAGAGAGCAGGAGAATTCAATTCTCTTTTCAGTAACTACTGAAGCAGGTTAGGAACCTGGTAAAAATAAGCCGACTTATTGAAATTTAGAAGGAAAGATGACCGTAGGAGAAGAGGACATGCTCATTCAGGATCCGGAGGATGAGCCGGACAGATCATTTGTATCAAGCAACACGCCCTTATTTTCAAAGGGCAAACGGGCACCCTGGGCATAGAGAACGCCATCGACCTTATAGTCGACTTCCTGCCGTTGGGAGAGCTTTAGGAGATGTCGGATCACATCGAGTGTGGAGGTCGTGGTCTCGACGGAAATGACGGCATCCCCCAGTCTCGGAATAGTGGAGGCCTTATTCGACAGTCCACGTGCGAGTCGTTGATCATTGAGGTGCAGAGTGAAATCCAGGCCGGTCACTTCTAGATCAAAATCATTGGGATTCCGAACGCGCAAGTCGACTTGCAAACGTTGCTCAAACATGGTGGCATCTAGCGGAGTAACATTAACCAGCAGGACTTCCGGCGACTCAGGCTGGACAGACAAAGCCGAAAGAGAAGTGCATCCAATGAGAAACAGGATTCCACACAGAAAAGGAAGGGCTAAAGAAAATCGTTTCATGATCATAAAGAATCATACCTCAATCAAGAGGGCAAAGCGATTATCATTCCCATGATTTAAGAATGAGTTCAGGAAATCCAAATCCGGGGCTTTGATCTATTGCATTTGGTGTGTGACAAGAAAAATGCAGCATTGATTCTCCCCATTTTTTTAAGGGAGTTAGGGGCATAAAAGGTTCCCACCGAAAGCCGACGGGTTATCAGTAGATATACATTTCGCTTTTAGACACCACGACTTTTCAAGCTCTTCCCTTTGTTCGGTAGCCCCGCGGCAAGCCACGGGGAATAGAGTTGATTTAAATCTCTCGCTTTCCATAACTGATGAACTATACTGAAACTTGTGTACTGCACCCCATTTGTCAAGCCGTCTGTAACTGAGTGCTGTGGGCTGCATATTGTTGTTCATAGGCCACCGGCGTTTGATACTGCAGCGCCGAATGGAGATACTCATGGTTGTAGGTCTTCACCCACTCTTCCAGGGCTGCAATAAATTCCACCGGGCTCTTCCACTCGCGAATCCACACGAGTTCCTCTTTGAGCGTCCGCATCAGCCGTTCGGTGTCCGCATTGCCTTTCGGATTGTTATAGCTGGTAAATGCTTGTGTAATCCCCATGGCCCGACAGGCTTCCATAAAGGCCACCGCCGTCGGCTGACAGCCATTATCCGCCATCAATGAGAGCCCGTGGTCTTTCGCGCCGTCGGGAAATTGCTGCTGGACCGCAGTGTTTAACGCCACCAGCCAGTGCCAGGTTTTAGCTTGAATCCCGGCATAGTGCCCGACAATCTTCTTGGTGTACCAATCCAGGACAAGGACGACATAGACCCACCCAAAGCCGTCGATGCACACTTTGGTCATATCAATCCCCCACCAGCGATTCGGGGCCGTGGGCTTGGGTTTTCGGCGATGAGCCACGCGACTGGCTTTGAGCCGCAGGTTTGGCTGTACCAGCAGATTATGAAGTTTCATCAAGCGATAGACCCGTTTCTGAGTCACCGTCTGTTGCTCCACATACCGCAGATAGGCCCAGACGCGGCGATAGCCCCAAAAGGGATGATCCGCTTTGATGCGGCGGATGGCGGTCACCAGCTCGTGATTGCGCACGCCCACTTTCGCATAGGGCCCCCGCTTCATCCCCACACCTCGTCGTTTTTTTTAAGTTCCACCGTGAGATCGCCAATCAACGTCTTCAATTTGGCATTCTCCCGTTGTAAATAGGTCATCCGCTGATCAACCGTCTGCGTTTCAAAGGCACGATTAGCATTGGCTAAAAATTGGTCCCGCCATTGGTAATACTGGGCCTGGCTAATCTGATGGGCATTACACAGCTCAGCCACCGGCCGCCCTTTCAGGCCTTCCAGGACAATCATCGCCTTCGTGTCCGATTTCCACTGTCGTCGTTTCATGGCTACCTCCTTTGTCTGCAGCCACAGAATACTCAGTTCGAACCGGTCAGATCAAAACGGGGAGCAGTATAACTCCTTAAATCCTCTTAATCGTCGCCAGATTTTCTCGGCACACTACCCCAACTTAAACATCATGTGCAGCAGGCCATCTCGCGTGAGACAGCCATTCGTGCGGGCTGTCCGATGCCGAATTGTAAGCTTCCCCCGTCAAGCTGTTCAGATTCTTGGAGCCACCTCTCCGTCATCAGACATTGAACCGACAAACACCTGATACCGTATATTTTGCTGATCTCAAAACACAGCAGGTAGCGTAAGGAAAGGCAGAAATTTCACTTATCGAGCTGTCCAAAAATCGGGGACCACTTCTGAGGACGGTCTCATTCTCGGTCCCGGTTTCCACAAAGCCCAGCAGATGCTTCTCCCCGGTAAGCGCGATGCCCACGGCCAGCACCATCGTCATGTCCGCAAAGGTCTTACCGTCCAGAAACACGGCGACGAGGTCTAATCCACTCAGGTCGCGGTCCTGAAGGGCCTGGAGCTGCTTCACGCTGGCGCGGGTAAAGGTCCGGGACACGCTGGAACTCGACAACCCAATCGCCCCCGGCACCGCGGCCGCGGCCGTCTCATAGTTCCGGCAGGAGATCCCATACAACACCCGCTTGAGCAAAAGAGCATCGACC
>JAGQKG010000175.1 GCA_020430245.1 Nitrospira sp. | reverse complement strand
GGCTTCAATCGGAAAGCTTTGGGGAACATATTGACGATAGTGTCATCACAACTAAGGTTAAAACAGCACTTTTAAGCGATCCGGAAGTGTCCGGCACGGATATCAATGTGACGACATTCAAGGGACGCGTCTAATTAAACGGGTTGGCAAATAATGCTCAGCAGATAGAACAGGCTTCACGATTGGCCCGCGAAGTCGGTGGCGTGGAGGGATCGAAAGCAATTTATTCATCAAATAGGTCTAGGGATCCCGGTTGTAAGGTCAGGCTGGAGCTCCGTAATTCTCTATAGACCAGGAAATGGATACGATGAAAAATGGCCTGATCCTGATGGGTTTAACCATATAATTGTTGATGTTTGTGTTGTCGGAGAAAAAGTATTGCTCCTTTGAAGGGCGGTGGTTCTACCTATGGAACTTATCCACCTTGTATGCCGGGCATTTTTGCCTCCAAAGACCTTAACAACAGGCTTGTCCATCTTTGTAAATTGTTGAGCGAATCAATGCATTCTCCAATCCGTTTTCATACGAGAAGAAAGAAGCCTCTCTATCAGCCAGCTCATGAACAATCCCGGAAATGTTCTGTCTGAATGCACCATCACGATTTAAGCAAACAAGAGCTGAAGGTATGTCCGGGAGATAGCACCGTGCGATTGTCATCTTGGTTTAAATGACTTTAGGCTAGATAATGGCGCCCTCACCTTTTTCCCGGCCGGGATTTCAATGCCTAATGCCAAATCCAGTGAAAGGCGGACAAGTTTTCCGGTGGTGCGATTATTTCAAGATAATATGTGGCAAATATGAAAAACAATATCCCAAAGATAGATAAAATAATACGCTCAAAGAATGGTGTGGTATGATTTTTCTGGAAAGAAGGCCTCGTGAATTTTGGTGTAGAGCCGTTCTTGCCTGCAAGGAGGAATTTTCCTTGATCCTTGCTGAAAGGGAAACCTTCGTACATCATTTAGCCCTCCTTCAGTTTTGAGATAAATCCGTTCAAGATTGACTGTCTTGAAAAAATCCCAACCATAAAAACTCGGTACCTTATTCGGGTCTCTTTGTTTTTAGGACATCCCACTCAATTAATAAAGGCTACGCAAACACCATGCCTAAATATCTGGAAGCTAGCCTTCATTTTTATAAAAAACAGCGGTCAGTCAATTGCGTCCATTTGGCTCATAGACAAACAAATAGTTTCTTGGGTCTTTTCTTGCCTAATACAAATTTCCCAGGTTGATTTGGAATATTCTCTGGTTCATTTCTGCTCTGAAATCTCGGGCTGGAGTTGCTAGGGGTGATTCAAATGGCCTCTTTCTAGGCCAAAAAAGAACAAAAATGAACAGACCGCATGTTGCAATATCGCACACATGGATGTAGAAGCTCTAAGAGTAAAGAAATTTTTTGTTGAACTACCTGTACCCAAATGTTCCTGAAAGCCAGGTTAAAATTGGCGCGGGCTTTTCAGACCTTGTTCATTGGAGAAAGCCGGTTTGTGCTGTCCTTTGTTGAAGGATCCGGAAGCTTTTAGTTCCCTCTGATCAAGACTGCTGGAACAAAAGGCATACAGGTTTTGTCTGTGGCAGTTCACCCGAACCGAGACTCCTTTCCTATCAAACGTAGGCTAGGGAAATCGGGATTCCATCGGTCATCCTCAAGAATGTGAAACGGGAAAAATAAATCGGGAGGATTCGATACCGGGCACATCACAAAAAACACGCCTATACCCAAGAGTATTGTGGCAGTTTCAAAAATCCTGGTTCATCGGTACGTTGAGGATTGTGATGGCAGAGGGATGAACGATATCTCTATTGTGTGGGGTCAAGTAGAACGATATGTGACTTGTCGTCATGAGAAATTCCAATGCCGGCAATCTGGTTGCCATCATTGATGCAACAGGGGCTAACGGACTTCCAATCCGACTTTGGAGACAGTAACAAATTCAGGTCAAGCATTCTCCCGTCTTTATAAAGAAAGCCACGGGAACCGCTCATTCCCACGATGTATCCTGATTGATTGATATCCAATGCGGTGCTTTCCTGACCATCGAGAGAGCCCAGGTCAGACATCTTTCCATCCGAGTAGAAAAAGGCGTGTTGTCGATTGGAACCGGCTACAGTGGCACTACCGACTACCTTGCCAAGGTCGTTGATACTATTGGCTCTGCTTTCCGTTCCCCCAAGGGTTCCCAAGTCGATCATCCGGTCTTGCATGTACAAGAAGGCATGGGTTTCATCGCGATAGGTACTCGAATAGCCAACCACTTGTTCTCTATTATTGATATCTGTGGCAACGCTTTCCTTCCCTCCGAGTGTGCCCAGATCCGTGAGCCTTCGCCCGCGATAGAGGAAAGCGTGTCGTTCAGATGGAGCGGTCGAATTTCCCTCTAAATGGGGAATGAGCGTATACCATCCCACCACGAAAGCGGCATTGTTGACGGCAAGTGCCATTCCGGGAGGCTTGGCAAAAATTGAAATATCTACAAATTTCCCATCACTGTAAATAAAGGCATCACGTCCAATATTCCCTACGACTTGAGACTTGGAATTGATACCCATGATCCGACATCCGACTCCACCACATGCACCGAGATCGATATTCTTTTTCCCGTCGAACCACCATCCATGGCTTCTCGTTAAACTGAGTGGTGCTGTTCCCACGATCTGCCCATTATTGGTCAGGTCTTCAACCGTGCCGCCAGTTACGAGTAACCCGATATCCCGGATTGTGTAGCTTTCCTCGGCTGCTGCAGGGAAAATAAGGCCAAGGGACTCATTTAGAACAAAAATAGAAAAGAGAAAACGGCAGACCAACAGCGTCATTATTTTTTATCCCTTTCAAAGTCTAATGCTTGAGGACTCCTGTTGAGAGGAAATATTTGTATGCGAGGCGTTCCGTTTACCTATCTTCTTCAGTTCTTTCTCAAATCAGTGGGTAACCCCACGCTGCCTATCGTTTTTTCAAAGGCATTGACACGCTAATCGCTCCGGCTAAATCACCTTCGTGCGCTCCTTCTTTTGGGTATCCAGAAATGTCCAATTGGCCGGCAGGTTCCCCATGACACTGTAAACAATCACTGCCGTAATATATCGGAATGAGGAGGCGGAGGTTATTATCTCCTTCCGGCATCTCGCTAATCGTCACAGATTGGCTTGGTTGGGTCAATAATCGTTGTAACACGGCAGCTTCATAGGGATCCGGGGCATTCTTCGGATTTCGAGGTTGCAGCGTGGTCTGTTTGAGTCCAATGCCAGACCTTCTAGAAAAGCGCTCTGAGACGCGGCTGCCAAAAGTGGCGGGAATGAAATTCTTAAACCCGACTCCCGTTTGGTTAATAACCGGCTGTGCTTCAGCGACGATTTCTTTACTTGATTTCAATAACTCACCTAAGACTTCAATCACGTTTCCACGCAGATGGGTCAGGGCTGGTTTTGTGAGGTCGACTCCGGTGCGGATGCGAAATTCCTCAATCACCTGTCGTTCAAACACCTCAGGGGTGAATCCTTTGTTGTCTCGATTGGGATCATTGATTAAGGATTGATTCCGGTCAATGACGATCCGACCCGCGCTTAGGAGCATGGCAATAAGCCGGGCTTCTTCTTCTGCTTGATAGGCCGACATATTCATTCCAGCAATCGGATTCGATATGATGAATAAGCTGAGAATGACACCTGCCAATAATCCTTGTCCATAAAACTGCATGACATTCTCCTTTGTCTTATGCCTGGAAAGTCCAGAGCTTTTTCACGGTATCCCTTTTACGCAGGGGTGCTTGTAAGAAGCCATGAATAAAGGGTTATTCTCAAGCAGGAATCCAGTTGCGGGCTCGACAGGAGATCCCCTTGAAATGAAATTGCTTGGTTAATTGTCGACGAGGGGCATGAGGACGTCAACCTCATGTCTGAATACAGTAATGGCATAAAGAGGTTCCAAAGTTTGTTCAATCTCTTCAAAAATCCTGTGCGCAACAGGCTGGGAGACAACTAGGATCATCTTGGTTGTCTGGTCACTTTCCAAATTGCCGCTTCGGTGTCCATGGGTGCCGAAGCCTGCAGCGACCTCCTCGATCGTATAGCCAGTCGCTCCCGCCCGTTTCACCAGATCCTTGAGGTTGGGTACCAAACCACTTTCAGCAATGATGGTAACCAGAACTGCCTTGACTGCGGGCATTTTGTACCTCCATGTTTTCCAAAATTCATGTAAAGTTAAGATGATTATGTTGTGATATGAACTAAGATGTTTTTCTGGATTGACTCCTTTTGATGAAAATGGAGTGCTTGACCATATTTTTTCTTAGCCAATTTCCGTCTAAATGGGCTATTCATCATATTAGATATTAGGGCAGTAGGGCAGCTTTAAAATTTTTCATATGGCCCAGTGCACATTTCACTTATACCTGCTAGAAAGCCCCTTACTTTGCATGGGGGTGAACGGCAATCCGGAGCGAGGCAGAGCTCCCGAGCTAGAAGTAGGAGGTTGTTAAAGAAGCCACACTATTTGGTGGGGAGTTTTTCTAAGCTTTTATCCAACCTAAAGAACTTGTTGCAAATAAACAAGGCAGTTCAGAATATATATATACATCCAGATTCTCAATGGATGCTCTACTTTGTTCTCGCGGAATGTTAAAAACTCTTCCCGAGGATTGATTCATTTTAGGCAGCATACCTAATTCATACAAGAGGTGATGGCCATTTTACCTTCCCTTAAGCATCCCATGGTTAACCAACGGGTATCGCTCTGGTCAACGCCGTGGCAATCATAATATAAACGGGGATACCGATGGTCACGTTATATGAAAATGTCAGGCCCAACGAGGCTGCCAATGGCAGGGTCGGACTCGCTTCTGGAATCGCCAGCCGTTGAACCGCCGGAACCGCAATGTATGACGCTGCCCCACACAACACTGCAAAGAGCGCATAGGTGCCGAGCGTAAAGGGTACTCCGAGGAACATACTATAGCCATGGGCCACCACGATCCCAATCGTGGCAAAAACGTTTGGAGCGATGAGACCGAATAAGATGAATGATAGCCCTGCGTGTTTAAGGTCTTTGAGTCGTCTGCTAGCGGTCATTCCCATTTCCAATAAAAAGAGAGATAAGATGCCGTGGAAGAGGGCAACAAAGAATCTGTCGTCGACTTCTGTGACCTTCACGCCTTGGAGCCGGCTGATAAATCCGATCAAGATGCCCCCGAAGAGCAAATACAGCCCCGGGTTCAGGAAAATCTCGTGCAGCATCTTTCCACTAAAGATCGGTTTTGGTTCCTCGTAGTCTACTGCTGCTGCTGCGCCCAACGACTGGGCCGGCAAAGAAACCGGGATCTGTTCGACATGGTGGCTGTGATTGTCTTCGTCTTCAGTCGTGGGATCCACGAGTTTGCGGGCGTAAGGATTGTATCCCGGCTCATCTGGCATGTTCCCTAGGGCATCCAGCCTGCCGGAGGCCCGAAGACGTGAAACGAGATAAAGGGCCACCAGGCAGCCAGGGATTTCCATCACGGCAAGGAGAACCGGCATATACGCTGCGAAGGCGATATTCGCCGCAGCCAGCACTCCGAGACAGGTCACAAAGGTCCCAGCCGAGTCAGAGCCATAGTACCCGGCTACGGTTGCAGCATCAATTCGGCGCAATTTTGTTTTTCGAAGGATGACATATGCGGCGATGCCAATAATCAAATTAGTAAGAAAACCAATGACCATGAATCCAAGAGCATGTTGCAATTCGGCCATTGAGAGAGAAGCCAGTTCTTCACCTCCGTGCCAACCGATAGCGATCAAAAGGTAAATGGTTAATCCCTTATAGAGGACGTGAGGAAATTCAAAGGGTACTTTGAGTATGGGGACTAAAAATCCAAGATAGAAAAATAGCAATAACGGTTTGAATAAATTGTGGGTAAAATTGTAAATAAATTCTTCAAGCATACATCGCTCCTTTAACTATGAAATTCGCATAGATAGTATGTTCAGGGAATGGCTAAGATTTCGGATGCCTTCGAATGCGTTCTGCAAAAAAGCTTCATTTTTCTGCCATCTGATATTTGAACTTCAAGTCTTTTTGCAAAATTAGGTCCATAATGAACCATTGAGATGCTCCTCCGGAAAAATCTGCCTAATCATAATAAATATAGGTGTTGATCTATCGCGATGACTTTTTAATCCTTGGAATTGAAGGCTGACCTCCTCATACATGAGCGAAATCGCAACACGCGCACTGTTCAAAATCACTAGTTTGCAAATAACGTAGGCAGAAATCTTTGATGAGAGACTTACAGGTGAAAGCAGGCTAGCGAATTTGGATAAATTGGAGAGAAGAATATTCGGCGCTGGAAGATCGTCTCCAAGGTCAATAAATTTTTGAGGCACTAGACTCAAATATGGTAACATGAGGCTATGTGTCGTTCGATCCTCAGTGGAGTGTTGGTTGCGAGCAGTCTGTTTTCAGGCCTTGAGGTTTGGGGACTGGAATTTACTGCCGATCAGATCCTCAAATTTGGGCGGCAGACCCAAAAGGCCAATCTATATTATCGGGATGACCGGTGGCGATTGGAACACCAGTCGATGGGTCCCGTCAATGTCACCATTGTGCGTAAAGACAAGCAGCTCATGTGGCTGCTGCTCTCCCGCGTCAGACACTTTAAGACGCTCCCCTACGATCCTGCTCAAGAGCCAAAATTGAGTGAGCATCTGGAAGGAGAGGTCTCCCGCGAAGAGATCGGGACTGAGACTCGCGAGGGCCATCCGACAATCTTATACGAGGTGACGGTGAAGCAGGGAGGTCAGATCGATGTCTACTACCAATGGTTCGCCACCGATATTCAGTTTCCGATGCAGTTGACCAGAAAGGACGGGAGCTGGAGTGTGGAATATCGACATGTGAAGCTGCGGCCTGTAACCGATTATTTATTTCAATTGCCAGTTAATTTCCAGCCATTGGAAGAGTTAGAACCACCGAAGGAAAAAGAATCCTAAGAGTCCGTCACCTATCCGTTCGAAGGGGACGTAGCCTACCAGGATTCCATCATGGTTCTGCAATTTGTTTCTCTGCCTTGCACAGACTCTTTGCTGTTCGCTCAGTGGACAGCGTGGTTTGAAAAAGTCTATGTTTGTACGGATTAGGTCTTAACCGATCACTCGCATCTGCTGCACCGTCAGTATGGTAGCAGTGAAGTCTTCCTCCACTAATCCCTCCAGAAGAAGCGGTCGTTCGTGAGTGACGGTCCGTATCGTTGAAATGTTTCGGGAAACAGTGTGGCGTCGTACAGTCCCGTCGTATCTTCCAGGGTGATAAATTCCATTGGTTCGCCATGTTTGGTCGATGCGGATTTTTCCGTTGAATGCAAGGGATGATAAGTGCCCCCATGTGCCCGCCGGACAAATTCTTGAATGAACCGGTTTGCGGCGGGACGAATCAATGACGAGACGATGACCAGATACTCAAAGACGTCGGCGCGTGCGCGCCGATCCGCCGGCATGCCCATCCAGAGTTTTTTGAGAAGCAGTCGGGTGGCAGGCGATTCGATGTAAAAACATCCAATG
>JAGQKG010000174.1 GCA_020430245.1 Nitrospira sp. | reverse complement strand
AGTTCAGCAGCGACCCCCAAGCCGAGGCGAAGATTCACGATGTGGTCGGACTGTACCTCAACCCTCCAACCAATGCCGTGGTCTTGAGCGTCGACGAGAAGACCCAGATCCAGGCTCTCAACCGAACCCAGCCGCTCCTGCCTCTTCGGCCTGGACGGCCAGCCCGCCAGACCCACGACTACTGTCGCAACGGCCTGACGAGCCTCTACGCGGCTTTGGAGGTTGCCTCTGGGAAGGTCGTTGGGGAGTGCAGAGACCGCCACACCGGCGCCGACTTCCTCCGGTTCCTCAAGATTCTTGCCCGTCGCTACCGCAAGCGCGATCTGCACGTCATCCTCGACAACTCGTCGACACACAAAACTCCGGAAGTTCGAGCGTGGCAGGAAAGCCATCCCCGTGTGCATTTCCATTTCACCCCGACCGGCGCCTCCTGGCTGAACATGGTTGAGGCCTGGTTCGGTATTCTTACCCGCAAATCGGTTCGCCGAGGTTCCGTTGACACGGTCCGTGCCCTGATTAAGCATATTCGACACTACATCGACCGGTGGAACGATAACCCAACGCCGTTCGGCTGGACCAAAGAGCCGGCCGACATCATCAAGAAGGCCCTTCGGCTGGCCCATTAACATGACTTTCAAGACGAGACACTAGGGATACTATCAGGGGATGGGAGGAAAGTGTTCTCAAGAATGCCTATTCCCCTTGATTACTCACTCTTAGAGCAAGATCCATGCACTCTTGTCAAAAAAAAGGTCGAATCTTTCTGGGAAATCCTTATGCATAAATAAGGCTTTGCCCTCAGCAATTGCTGTATAGATAAAGTTCACCGATCGGCAATTTGCCGAAAAATCTTAAGCTCGCTAGCCGGAAGCAAACTCGTTGAGACGGTCATCCGTTCTCTGTCGCAAACCTTCGACCTTGACCAAAAGATTGGGATTAATTGCCTAGTCTATTCGGCGAGGGCATAGAACATTTCAGCGAGAGATTTCTTGTTTCCCTACGACGTTTTCATCTTCCTCTTCTTGATCATTGCCATGAATTCAATCGCGGCTATGGTCCGGTGGGCCGCATAAAAGTTTTTGCGGCCCAGTATCGGGCGCGTATTTCTCTTGATGTGTCGGTGGTCTTGCACAATGATGTTATTCGGGCATTTGCACTGACGGATTTTATTGCGTTTGTTATGGTTTTCATTAAATTGTTTCAGGCCCGCGTGATTGGCTCCACTCTGATCAATCACTAGGCTGTAGTGTAATCGGTGGCTATGATAAAACATTTTCCTATCGTCGATGAGCGTGGCTTTGGCCGTTTCAGCGGGCTGCGCCTTGGCCGTGTCGTCAAGCCCTGCGTATTTCACACTGCGAAACACGCGCTCCACCACTGCCTTGTCCCAACAATTGCCTGGCCTCCTGACTCCCGCGATCCGAGTGATGCAGGAGGCCTAGCGGCGGGTACCGCTGCTCAATAGCCATGGTCAAGGCGGTCGCCACCCGCGAAGCCTCCTCCATGGTGGACACCAAAACCCAGCCCACAATCTTCCGACAAAACAGATCCACCCCCACGGGCATTCCCGCTGAATGCATCTGTATCTTATCGCGGCTTGCCCGCGAAGAAGGCCGTCTTTTTTAAGATCTCCTTGTCCAGTTTCAACTATGCGTTTTCCATCCGTAATCGTGACAGCTCCGCCGCCGCGTTCGTCACCTCGAGTGTCGGTCCATTGTGGGAAAGCAATTCCTCCCGTCGCCCCCGCCGCACCCAATTGCTCAGCATCTTATCGGACATCTTCAAACCGCGCGCCACCTCGACGACCAACCCGTCCCCATCCAACCCTTGATTGACTACTGCCTCCTGAAATTCCCTCGTGTACTGTTGATCGAGAATGGTGTGGATCGGGTGTCCTGCTCTTTGTTAACCGCCTCTTATCATATTTCCTGGCGTCACTAAAGGGGGGCAATTTCAAGATCTGCCATGCTGGGCTCGCTGGACCTTAACCTTGGCGGAACGGGAGGAAATTCCCGAGATCTTACCGCTGGTTGTTCCCTCGGCAAGTCTCGGGCGGGCACCTTCTAGGTGGGTCGCGAAGAGGCTCGACCTAGCTGGCAATGCGGCTATTGGGCCACATTGACTGATGCGTCCGTCTGGGAACAGACCCGTGGGGTGCTCAAGAAAGCCCTGATAGAGCATCTTCGCTCACGACGGACCATTCGACACTCCAAACGTACGAGTACTGAGGGGCAGCCTCGGAGGCAAATCATTGATGGCATTTCAATTCATGAACGGCCAGCTGAGGTGAACGATCGGGCCATTCCTGAGAACTGGGGAGGAGATTTACTTTCGGGCTCAACCAATACCCCTATCGCACCTTGGTCGAACGTCAGTCTCGGTTTACTTTACTCGTGAAAGTCGCAGGCAAAAACACCGCAAGTGTTGTGAACACCCTCATCAACCAAGTACGCTGCCTGCCCCTCACGCTCCGCCGTTCCTTGATGTGGGATCGAGGGATAGCGATGGTCGCGCACAAGCACCTGACGGTAGCCACGAAGGTAAAGGGCTATTCTTGTGATCTCAACAGTCCCTAGCAACGGGCGACGAATGAAAACACGAATCGATTGCTCCGGCAGTATTTTCGCAAAGGGATGGATCTGGCCAGACGCTCCCAAGGGTAGTTAGACAACGTCGCGTTGCTGCTGAATTAACGACCACGCAAAACGCTAGCGTTTCAGGCGTCAGCAGCAAAATTACACGCTAGTGTTGCAATGATCGATTGGACTCAAGGCTTCCAGTTGTTTGTGGGGAGTAACGAAGGACCAAGCGATATGATTAATGGCACCGTGGTCAACAGAGAAGCCATGTTCTTGCCAATTCTTCAATATGTCTCATTAACTGAGGGAGTATGCGAGATACCCCTACTTTGCAGAATCATGCTCTTACTGAAAATGCCGGACTTTGAAGAATATGGCTGCCATGATGGGCTCCCCCTCAAAATAGCCTCAGGAAAACGAATCAACCTATTTTTTACGGCAGAATCGAAATTTATCATCTGGTCTGTTACGTATAAACACTGTCTTGTCAAGCATACAGTATCTTTGGAATTCCTTCACCCGTATTTCTTGGTATTTCTATTAACCAACTCACAAAAGTTACAAAGAATGCTCCTCTTATACCCCCATCCTTTCAATGGTCCCATTCTTGCTTGATCTTCAATCCCATCTCCCCGGTAATATAGAACTGTAAGTCATCCCCCAAACCTCAGGAGAGCATCCGAGTGCCCCCGACAAACGAAAGCAAGAGGATTATGCCAAGGAGGCAAGAGGCAACATGAAGACGTTCTCCTTGTTTCCACTGATAGGGGCCAAGTGGGCAGACTCCGGAGATTCCCCTACCTAGGAAAACCCTGGGGTAAAAAGTTCTTCCCGTTGAGCCTGTAGAGGTTAGAAACCATAAGAACATTGGTCATTTTTTCGGAAGTAGTGTTTCGACAATACGTTTTCCTTTCTGAGACAATGAATCCACTTGTCCTGTTGAACGGATCGTGTCTGCGCGAAATTCCCCTTCAGGTTGTGGCGGATTTTTTATCCAACTAAAGAAATTCTTAATTTTACCGACATCACAGAAGTTACGGAGAGGTGCCTTGAGATGTCACCGTCGCCCCACGAAAGACATCGGTTCAGAGAAAAACAAAATCTCTCAAAGCCATTTCCAAATGGAGGAAAACCATGTACCAAGAGTGTGAAAAATCTAAAGGTTATACGGTTTTTATAACCTTGATCGGCCTATGGGGCAGCCTTTTTTTAACGACTCCACAAGTAGGCTTAGGAACGGCTTTGGGAGAAACCAATACGGGTCTCGACTTCCCAGGGAGTGATGCGGTACCCAACTCAACCACCATGCGCTTCAAGTTTACCAATCCCCAGAATAACGGTCTCCCGATTTACGGGCCGGGAGGGAAGGGCCTTACCTACATCTGGCGTGCCTATCCGAGACAACAGTCCGGCTACTACACGGCTTTTTTCTGGGGAAACGATGATGGACAGAATAATCTCAGCACGTTCTTGTGGACGAGTAACGGAGGAGCCGATTCGTATTACGGGGCTCACCCCTACCCGAAAAATCCGCCATTCGGCAATACACACAATTGGGAAGTTTCCGTTGAACAGCAGGATTTCACAAACGGTGCCGTGGTGTATAACCGCTGGCATACCCAAGCGCTCCGCGTCTGGGCAGACGCGAACGGCAACAAGCACCATGAGTTCTATTGGGACATCCCGAATACCGATTCCAGTCATGTGGTTACCCGAACCTCACCACCCGATTGGGGGAACGTCAATCCTCCTGCTCCAGCGCTAACTTGGGGCGATGCGCCCTGGGCACCTGGCAACGAGGTGTGGAACGGTATCCTTCGTGGCATACAAATCTACTCCGGTCTCTTGACCACAAATGAGATGTTAAGCGAAGCCAATGCCCCACTTTCCACTGCGGCTGGCGCCAACACTATTTGGTATCTCAACATGAACCCGACACCGACTGATATTTCTGATAAGAGCGGGAAGGGGCATCACCCATCATGGGTGGGCAGTACCCGTCCAGCGCTCTATTCTGATGCTAGTTCACCCGACACGACCCCTCCGGCTTCGCCAACAGGTCTTCAGCTTCAATTACAATAGGAGAATCTTCTATCATGAAAAAAATAAATGGATCAAAAGTTGCCCAACTGCTTATTTTTGCGGTTTCTCTTTCTTTTTTTAATAGTGGATTGGTCCACGCTTTGCCTTCCTTTCCTGGAGCGGAAGGCTTTGGCACCCAAACCCCGGGAGGGCGAGGAGGGCCAGTCCTAGTTGTAACCAACCGTAATTCTTCCGGTCCCGGCTCTTTTCGGCAGGCCATGTTGACCACCGGACCGAGAATTATTGTTTTTCGGGTTTCGGGTGTGATTGACTTAGGCGGCCCCATTGAGTTGACAGAGGCCCATAGTAACGTGACGGTTTTGGGACAGAGCAGTCCGGGCGGCATCACTTTTATCAATGGATCCATTGGAAACTACCAAACCAATGTCCATGACGTGATTCTCCGATTCATTCGCATCCGCGCACAGGAAGAGGACACCATCGCCTTTAATCCCGTGTACAACCTGGTTATTGATCATTCCGACTTTTCGGGAGCGGCGGACGAAACATTCGACATAGATGCCAGTCACGATTTTACCGTGCAATGGTCGACAATTCTGAACAGCATGAGTGGACCCAACAGCCAAAATTACGGCACCCTCATTGCGTACCGGCCCACCAACAATATTACGTTTCACCACAATTTCAGCGCACACCACTTTAACCGCTGCGGCGCCAATTTCCATTGGGGGGGAGGGGGGTCTTTGCCTGCAGGTGGAGTCAATCTCGATCTCCGCAACAACATTTTCTATAACTGCGCGTTTCAGCAAATTTATCGTCAGGAGCTTACCCCTGCCGAAGGTGTGAACTATAACTTGATTGGCAACTACGCCAAGAGCGGCCCTAACACCCCTGCGAACTCCATGATGTTTGGATTGGATGGAACAATCTACATGAGCGACAATTTGTATCCAGGTCAGTCCATCATGTCCATCTACTCAAATCCCACCTATCTCACCAAACCCCATCCCTTTCCTGCAATCGCAACGACCTCCGCGCTTCAGGCCTATGACGATGTGTTGACCTGGGTCGGCTCCTGGCCCCGGGACGCCATGACGACCCGCACCATCAATGAGGCCAAGACAGGCACCGGTACCCTTGGCAAGTTAAATGATCCGTTGAATACCAACACAGGCCCCGCCCCGCTTCCAGACTCCGATGGGGACGGTATTCCCGATGGATGGGAATCCTCTCACGGACTGAGTCCGAGCAACGCCCAAGACTCCCGGCAAATTCATTCCAGCGGTTACGCGCATATAGAAGTCTATTTGAACGAAGTGGCTCAGCAGATAACCGGGCAAACACCTCTTCCCACAGACACCACTCCCCCGGCCGCGCCCAGTGGACTGGATGTGCGGACTTTTTAATTCCCTTCGCAATCGACTGATGATTTGGGGCGGAGGCGACAGTTGCATTATCCGAGCGTTCGCTGTGGACTGAGCCTTCGCAATGACTGGTGGGAAAAAATGTCTAACCAGGAAAGGTCTGATCCTGAGCGACGACGAGGTGTTTAGCGTCCCAGAAACCGGCGATTATCCGCTTGGTGGAAAACTCTGAGTTATCCCCTGCCCGGGATTATCCTTTGCCGTATCAGCTACTATCAGTGGGAATAGGCCTGCGAACACAACGGATTCGACGGGTTCGGAAACTACATTAAAGCCTCACGTCAACACTGGAATCGCATCCCTGGTTTGTACAAGATTTGGTCATGGATGTTGTACTGAACCAGCCATCACGTGTCCTCTAAGAACTTGCCTGGCAAATCACCAATACCTATGAGTACTTAATCTCAGAGTTCCGTATGCAACCCATTCTCAAGGCCTATGGCCTGATCACCAATTCGCAATTTATGGTGGAAAGTGCAGCAACTGCGTTTCAAAAGTCAACTTAGCAGGTGCAAAGTTATGGCAAACTGCTTTCACCTATTTCCGCAGGGTGAACGGGGATAGGTACTTTCCATCGACAGTAATAGACAATGATTCCCGTTACATCATCACCTGGCAATTAACCACAACGATGGCGGTCAGTGACGTCACCAACATACTCAAGGACGCACTCGATGTCGCGGACCTGGACAAGACACCTGTGCACCAGAAACCAGAACTGTTATTCGATAACGGCCCACGTTAGATCTCAGGCGTAGATAAAACAATGGTCACAGAAACAGCAGAACGAACACACAAAAGATGCGCCGAATCATCTGATGACGCAAGGCAAAATCAAACACTTTCACCGGTCAGCAAAGCCCCCCAGCAAGCTGGGAGGCATTTCAGATTTAGAAATTCAATTCCAATTGTTGAGGATCATGTAGATGCTTAATAGATCGACGAATTACCTCCGCCATTACGTTGTCCTCTACACTGGGACAAAGTAGATACCCACGGGCTTACGCCGCGTGGCACTTAAAATTCAAATTCGAGTTGAATCTGCCCTTTGTCCATTCGTTCTTGATGCTCCACGTACCGCCGGATGACGGCCTCATTCAACCCCACCGTCGAAGAGAAGAACCCCGGAGACCACAACACCGCCCCCCAGTATGTCCGTTTCAGTTCGGGATACCGCAACCGCAGTTGCCGACTCAAATTCGCTTTCATCTTGCCCACAATACTCGAGACCGCATATTTCGGAGGTAGCACCAGCACCATGTGGATAGGGTCAATCTGCACACTCCAGTGCTGTACCTCCACATCGGGATGATACTGTTGGATTTGCGGCAACGGCTCCTGCACAAAGAGCTTGATTGCCCCCCGCAAAATGCGCCGTCGATCCTTGGGGCTCCACACCACATGATATTGATGCTGATACGCCCCATGGCCACTGAGCCGAACTTCCATGCGCCAGTGTCATCCAAAATCCCTCATGTGGCAAGGAGTCCCCCGCTTCCAGCGGGGAGCGCGTTCACCCACGCGCTTACGCCACGTGGTCCTCCGCGCGGGCTTTGATAG
>JAGQKG010000173.1 GCA_020430245.1 Nitrospira sp. | reverse complement strand
ACATTTGGTGGAAATTTTCCGGTCTTGTTTAATTTTATGCTATTTTTATTTGGTTATGGTGTTGAATTCACATTTTCCAGAAAGAAAATGTGGGTAATGACATTGGAGTATGATACGGTTCCAGTTGTCATTATTAATTTTTTGCTTTTGTAGGGAGTTGTGTGCTTTCTAGGTGTTGCTGTGATTTCTCAAGGATATGTTGCTTACTTGACTCATCCTGCTATTCCGAAAGTTTGGAGCAGACCTTCATGCGAGCCGGATATCATTTCCCAACGGCTGACTTTGTGGTTATCAATCCCCTCAACCAAAGACTTTAGGAAATCGAATGAAATCGGACGGTTATTCAATCGTTAGCTTTGCATTGAGCATTAATAGTATGGCAAACCACTGCATCATTCATTAAGAAGGACGGTATGTCCATTAAAAAACGATCCTCAGCAAAATTCCGCCTGCAATTGCTGGATATCATGGATCAAAAGCATCATTGGGCCTGGCCGCAGTTCGTCGGGCCATTCATGTCCAAACGGCAGCTCAAAATTCATTTTCAACAGGAGTATGCGTCATATGTTCGAGACTTCCCGGTATATCTGGCGCGTATTCATGGGCAAAATCCTCCGTTAGAAGCCCGAAAAATGTTAGCCGAAAATATTTATGAGGAAGATACCGGGATGCTATCATTGGGAACTTCACATCCTGAACTCTTTATGAGAATGATGGAGGGGTTAGGGTTTCGCTCACGGGAATTTGAGAAGATTCGGTTGTTGCCTGCTACCCAGCGCTATCGGTCATGGTTGGAACGAATTTCTCATGGTTCTGATTGGGTCCTAGGAGCAGCCGTTTTGACGATTTTTGTCGAAGGTAGCGTAAACGATCGTCAGGAACTCTTCCACCCGGTTACATCGAAAACTTCCCGACATATTCTCGAAAAGATCAAGCATCATCCACTGGTCCAGCATCAGGGAGTTTCGCCCCAGGCTATGGATCTCATTCGAGCGCATCAAATGGTCGAGACCGGTCATCGTCATGATGCCTATGCGATGGTGACCCACTATGCCGGCTCTCGTTCCCATCAAGATAAAATTCTGGCCGCGGTCAAACATACACTGGACCTTTGGCTTCGCTATCGCGATGGAGTTGCCCGTGCCTGCGGATTACAGAAAAACGAAAGTGAAATCCGCTGATACGACAAGTAGTTTCATCTGCTACGGTCGAAGATTGACGGAAAACGGAAACGTTTTTCATCTGGATCTTTTCTGGTATTTCCTCCACAATAGCCCTTTCCATTTTTGGAGTAGGAGGGAAAAGACATGGCCACAATCGGGCAATTCATGACACGGAATCTGAGTTTTGTGACTGAAGATGCTAGCATTCAGGAAGCGGCCACGCACATGTATTCCAAGCGGATTGGTTCTTTATTAGTCAAGCAGGAGTCGGAATTTTCTGGAATTGTGACCGAAACGGATGTCGTGCGGGCGGTAGCTGAACAACCCGTCCAGGTTGAACGGTTGAAGGTGAAGGAATTGATGTCCAGCCCAATCATAACCGTCGATCGGAATATGTCTCTCCATTATGCCCGGGATCTTATGGCCGATCGGAAAATACGCCATTTAGCCGTCACCGGAGAAAAGGGCGAAATCGTTGGAATTATATCGGTGCGAGACCTTTTGGCCTACTTTAAAACAGTAGCGAAGGACCTCAAAGCACTTGAAGATGATAAGTGAGTCTGATCATAGCTGATCAGGGAAAACATTGGATCTTTGAGATGATTGTCGGTGATGAGGCATTTCTGGTGAGCTTACTCAATTTTTGCTGCCTCGGCTTGTTGAATCAGGTGAGACAGACGCTCCTCTTCTTGTCGGATGTGCGTAATCCGTCGTTCAATCCAGGTACGGATGGTTTCCCCTTTCGATTTAATCTGAGCCTCCAGTCCGGCAATTTCCTCTCGAATCGCATCACGCTGCTCTTTTAACGCCTCTATCTGTGCCATCGCGTCAGCTTTGTCAAAGATCAGTGATTCGGGGTTACTATCCACAGCTTTTTCTTCTACATGCGGCAATTCTGAGGTTTGGGGGGGCAAAACTCGAATGCCATCCTCCAGCCTGCGTTGATTCATGACCACGGGGGAGACAATTTCAATGCCCGCATCATGGAGGGTGGTGAGCATCTTCGCGCGGAGTTTTGAACGTGCGCTAAGCAGTTGTTTGACTTCAATTAAAAATCCCGAGATTCGATACGTCACAGCATAATCCCCTAATTCCATAATGTGAACAAACGGATCATTCAGTTTGGCAGCCAGAGCGGCTTCCACTAACAATTTGTCAATGGTCTGATGGGGAATATCATATCCTAACGACACCGTAGCGGAGACAATCGTTCCGGAGGAGCGAATGACGGTAATCGGGTGGGAAACCAAAAATAAGTTTGGGAGAGTGGTCAGATCGCGTTCTTCGGTTTGTATTTCTGTGTGAAACAGACCCCGTTCCGTGACACGGCCGAATTGACTCTCCACCCGAAGAAAATCGCCCAAGCGAAAACTTTGCATTCCGCGTAACATAAAGCCTGCTAGGGCATTCGAGACGAAAGTCGTGGAGGAAAGGGTAATCACCGCTGTGATCAACAGTGCCAGCAGTTGGAAAAGATCTTTGTGGGTTTCTTTGTCGAGAGGAAGGGCCAAGAGAATGAGAACAACCCCAATGCCCACCAGCAGCAACATGCCCACACGGGCTGAAAATCGATCTTCTTCCTTCAGTCCGCCATTTCGCCGAAAGAAGAACCAATGGGCCACCCATAACCCTGAACTGACCAGTGCGAGGACGAATAAAATGGGAAGAAATTTCGGGAGGATTGCAAAAAAGTGGTCAAGAAAGGTCATAATGTTACGAACAGATCACACCACTATTATGCCCGATTTCTCGGGGAGGATAAAGCTCAAAGGACAAAAGAATAACCAGGTGTAGGCTATCCCAAAAGCCTCCTCCTTGAATTCCTGTCTCTATCAGGAGGGGACGGTGGAAATCTGTTCCTTGAGACCTACAAAAATAAAGCAAGAACAATCTTAAGCAAACCAGTCAAGGTGTCGCGATGATATGGCATCGGCCACAGCGGTGTGTAATTTTTTCCGATCCACCGGCTTAACCAAGTAATCGGTGATTCCTTGTTTCATGAGCTGTGTGGCCAGATCGATATCGGGAAACCCCGTGAGAACGATCAACGGGACGCTGGGGTATTCCCGTTGAAAATAGGTAATGGCCTCGAGGCCATTGATGTTGGGCATTCGAATATCCGTGATAATGACATCAATAACCATTGGATGTTCTCCTTCATTGAGCATGCGGATAGCTTCCGCACCGTCTTCCGCGTCCACCACGTAGTAGCCGGCTTTTTCCAAGGTCATTCGAACGACTTTGCGAATGCCTGCCTCATCATCAATGACTAATATCCCTCCCCGATAGCTTTGGCCGGGAAACATTCCTGCGGTTCGTTGAGTCGTGTCGGGTAAATAGCTTGCGTTCATTGGACATCCTCCTTTGAGCCTCGTTGAAGTTCAATGACATCCTTTCGCCAAAAAATCAGGGGAACCCTTCCGTATTGTGTACAACCTTCATAACCCTCAATATCTTGCAAACAGAGTGCCTTGGTGGCTGATAGGGAAATGTGGCCTTGCCTTGTAAACAATCTTGAAAACTAATAGGAAAATGGGAAAGGCTGATTGGAGTGTTCTGAACAGGAAGAGGAGAGGGGCAATGGAGATGTCTACAGAAGATTCACCTCGCACTCCCCGTAGACACATGGACTGTGATGACACAGCCTGAGTAGTCGGAGAGAATGAATATGAGTCCATTGTCCTTGTGTGAATGTGTTCTCCAATATGTTGAGTTCGTTACGATATGGCTTGAAGAGGAAAATGTGTGTGGGATCACATCATGAGCTTACGCGCAATCACCGAGGTGGTGGAATGGTACAACGCCCAATGGGTGGAGTCCTGTGAGAGTCTGACATACTCTTGAATGTCTTCAGGTGAGCATACGCCGGTTTTTGAATATTCCTGTTCGAGCACCAGAGCCGATTCCGCCATCACCTTGGCCATTGGGGAGTTTCCAGGACAGAGATGCATGAGGGATTGAACCTTGACGAGATGAAATCCTGTTTCTTGTAGTTTGTGCGGAAGTCGGAGAGCATAGGCCGGATCTAATCCGACATTGATAAACATCTCGCAAATGGCTCGGTTCACCCTTCCTTGCGGGGTCTCTTGCTCCCGTTCTGTCAAGGTCGCCGAGGTGAAATCCGGTTCTTCGAAGATCGCCCAGCCTCCCGGCTTGAGAAGAGAGCACAATTTCCTCAGAATTGCTCCCTCCCCTTGATTATGAATCAGGACATACCGGCTATGAAGGAGATCAAAGGAATGTTCCAAGGAAATTTCAAGAAAAGAGCCTTGGTAAATCTGAACATGCGGAGAATCATCCTTGTGAAGATAGGTGGTTTTCTTGTCGACACCCACCGCCAGTCCCGTCGGTCCCACACGATTTCCCAGCCATCGCAAGATGGATCCTGCCCCTGCGCCCAACTCCAGACAATGCCACCCTGGTTGAATTCCTGTTTCCTCCAACAGCCTGATGGTCGTTGGATCGTTCGCGGCTTCAACCAATTGTAAGCGTTGAAATTCCCGCTCTTCGGATTTGTTGTCGAAAATATACTGATTCATTCCCCATCCTTTGCTGCTGGTTGTGTCATGATATTCAAGGCTGCATGGCATCCGGCCAGATACCCTGTCGCCCAAGCCCATTGAAAGTTAAATCCGCCGATGCGGCCATCGCAGTCCAACATTTCTCCAATCACATAGAGCCCAGGCATCTGCCGAGAGCCCATGGAACGGGCGGATATTTCTTCCAGGGGGACACCCCCGGCCGTGACTTCGGCAAAGTTCCATCCGCGTGACCCGATCACGGGAAGTTCAAAATTGGTCAGCATCCGGACCAGATTCCGGCGAGCCTCTTTGGACAGGAGATTAACGGGGGTGTCGGAAAGGGCAGGCTCTTGGATGTCCGCAAGCCTGGTGGCCACACGCGTGGGTAACCGCTCGCCTAAAAGGGTGGGGACGAGTTTTCGCCCAGGGAGGGATGCGGCCTGCATGAGCCATTTTTCCACATCCTGGTTGGAGAGGTGAGGGAGGCAATGGAGATGAAGGCGGACAGCTTCTCCTTGCGCGGTTGCGCGAACCCAAACCCGGCTGGCATCCAAGACCACCGGTCCACTGATGCCGAAATGTGTCCACAACAAGCTTCCGGTACACCGATCGGAGGTTTTTCCCGCAACGGTGGTTGTGAGTGTGACGTCATGAGAAATGCCGGAAAGGGTGGTATGGAAAAACGACGGCTCAAGGAGCAAAGGCACCAGGGCAGGATAGGGGGTGGTGACGGTATGTCCCAACTGTTGTGCCAACCCCCACCCTGATCCATCGGATCCGGTTTTGGGAAGAGACCGGCCACCGGTCGCGAGAATGACTCGTTTGGCCCTAAGTGTTCCCTGGGAATGTTGGATCAAGAAGCCCTTGTCATCCCTTGTGATGTCTCGAACGAGGTGGTGTGTCAAAAGAAGCACGCCCAATGTCTCGCACCGCCTGAGAAGCCCATCGAGCACGGTTCGGGCTTTGTTGCTCATGGGAAACAGTTTACCAGTGGCTTCGGTCTTTAACGGGACCCCCAAAGAACTAAACCATCGAACGGTGGCCTGTTCGTCGAAGCGTCGAAGAATCCGGTCAATCAGTTTTCTGTTTCCGTGGAAGTCGGAAGCGGTGATACGTTGATTGGTGACATTGCAGCGTCCACCCCCAGAGACCAGGATTTTGGCCCCGATAGTTTTAGCACTGTCCAGAAGGGCAATAGAGAGATTCGGGTTCGTTTCCGCGGCGAAAATGCCGGCTGCGAGTCCTGCTGCTCCTGCACCGATGATGGCGATGTCGATGTCGGAAGGCATAGGCAACGTCCGGAGCGAGTGAGAATTTATCCGGGTTGGGAGTCCGAGGGTTTACGAAACAAGACGACATTCTTGTGCAAATAGATGATTTCCGCTCCCCATCGTGAGCTCAGCCATGCCCAGGTCTCGTGTCCAAAAAAGCAGACATGCGTCGGATCTTTGATGTAATACCAATCGAGAAACGGTCGATCGGGTGGCGCCAGTTGGGTCATGATTCCCAATATGCCATTAACCTTCAGTCGGGCCCATAACCGATCCAATTCCAGACGGGGATGGTGAAGATGCTCGGCCACTTCCGTGGCTGTGATGAAATCGTAGGTCTGTTCCAGGAGGGCAGGATTGTACGCATAAAAGGGGTCGTAAATCGACAGGGTATGTCCCGATTCTTGAAGCATGAGAGAGAGGGTCGGACCGGGACCGGCCCCAAAATCCAATCCTGAACTATGAGGTCTCAGGCGATTGTGGAGTGGTTCGGCTAACTGGTTTAAAAACATTCGATAGCCCGGGTCTTCAGAATGATTCTCATGGTGGTCGTAGTGATCTTTTTCCTGTTCGGGGGATACGAAATAGGCGGGCGGAACGGAAATGAGCCGACAGTGTCCGCAGGAGAAGTATGGCCGACACCGGTCGTTTCCCACTAATGTGGATTCCGGTTTGAAACACAGTGGGCAGGAATGAGACATGGCAATAGGTTCCCTGTGTGAGGATTTAGGATGAACAAAAAGTGGTACGACTGGAAATGTTTGGCCGGGCTTGGATGATCTTCTCAACTTGTTGCTGGACGGCAAAGCATTCCCAGGACCTTTCGTTACAGTCCACCTCAGTCGAAGTGGTTCGGATGAGCAGATTGGAGGTTGTCGGAGGCCATAAGGCATAGTGGTCAGGAGTAATCAAGCTGGGAGGCTGACCCAGTCGTTGGGAATATTCGTAAGCCGAGGTTGAGATGTTTGAGACAGCAAGCGCAATATGAGATTTCTTCCTGACAGGTCTCCGCGTGCGTTTGTGGATTCCGGTGAGAGGCGGATCGGTGAGTAAGGCTTGTGACACTTATTGGTTTCTTCCATCGGCACAAGCGAGACAGAGGGGGGCGGTGGGATCCACGTCTAATCGTTTTCTGGAAATTTCTTCCCGCACCTCACGCATCAGCCGAATTTGCCGTTTTCAAGACGTTGGAGGGCTGATTCGATCCGCTGCAATTGAATGTGTCGACGATGTTGAGCCCCTTGAGCCATTGCTTGTTATTGAAGGGCATCCATTCGTGAGACGCGCCGGACTGCGGTTTGGTCCAGTTCCACTGACTGGGCCGCTTCCAGATCGGTAGAGGACACGGCCAACAATTCTCTCTGGAAGGTTAGGAGCCTTGCTCGAAAATGGTCGTCATCAGGAGTTGGCCGTGTCATGAGGGCAAAAAATCAAAGAGGACTACGTGTCTCTTGTCGTATAAAATGGGTATCTGGAAACAAGTGATGAACAGTCTTGGGCTTGATCGATGGTCAATTCAATGTACCCCAGCCAGACCGTGAAAGGAAGTGTTGAACAATAAAGATTTTCAAGGGCAAATTTGCCCAGGATGAGATTACTCATCAAAGGCTCCGGGTCGGTTCAAAAAAGTCCGTCCAGCAAGGCCGCAGCCGTTTTTACGCACGGAGCGTACG
>JAGQKG010000172.1 GCA_020430245.1 Nitrospira sp. | reverse complement strand
GTATGGTCCTGACGGCCATTCCCGTGTTCGCCACAGACAAAGACAAAGAAAAGCAGATGGACCCACAAGCCATGATGGAGATGTACAAGAAGCTGGCCACTCCAGGGGAACCGCACCAACTGTTTGCCAGCCTTGCCGGGACCTGGACGACCAAATCCAAAGAATGGATGGAACCAGGCAAGCCTCCCACAGAATCGACCGGCACCGCAGAAATGAAAATGTTGCTGGACGGACGCTTTCTCTACCAAGCCTACACTGGTCAAATGATGGGACAACCATTCTCCGGGATTGGAATCGACGCCTACGACAACATCACCAAGAAATATGTCACGGCCTGGATGGATACGATGGGGACGGGGATTTTCATCATGGAAGGGACGGCGAGCGACGATGGCAGGACCATTACGCTGAATGGATCGCATCCTGAGCCGGGCGGAGGGCAGATGACGCATCGGGCGGTCTGGAAGATCGTCGACAACAATACCCAGACATTTGATATGTATGGGACTCATCACGGCGGCAAGGAAATGAAGATCATGGAGATCACCTATACCAAAAAGTAGTAGCGGGACACATAGCGGGACCAAAAAACCTTCCGTTGCTATCTGTCGCATTGGTCGCCCTTTTGTGCAGCAATGTTTGGAGCTCATTGGAGCATTGGCGTTCATTCGTTCTAGTGGAGGAATTCATATGAAATACATGCTGTTGATTTACGGAACTGATCAGGCATGGGACGAAGCCGGACGTGAAAAGTGTTACAAAGAATCCACCGAGCTTGCACACCGGCTCAAAGCTGAAGGGAATTATCTGGCCGCCGCTCCTCTGCATCCTGTCACTATGGCGACCAGCCTCCGTATACGAGACGGCAAACGGCTCATCACCGATGGTCCGTTTGCTGAAACACGAGAACAACTGGGCGGCTACTTTCTTATCGAAGCCAAGGATCTGGATGAGGCAATGAACATCGCCGCACAAATCCCGGGGGCCCGGGTGGGCACGGTCGAAATCCGACCGGTTTTAGAGATTGGAGGTTTGCCAACGGAATAGGGACATGCCGCTAAGAGTACAATGGCATCCGGCAGATCGCGAAGTTGAAAAACAAATCATCTTCATGCTCCATAAAGGGGAAAAACATGATACAGAAAATTACTTCCTGCTTGTGGTTCGATGACAAAGCCGAAGAGGCGGCAAAGTTTTATGTGTCGATTTTCAAGAATTCGAAGGTCCGAAACATCACCCATTATGGAGAGGAAGGCGCAAAGGTTTCCGGTAGACCCAAGGGATCAGTGATGACCGTGACCTTTCAGCTCGATGGGCAGGAATTTATGGCCTTAAATGGTGGTCCGCAATTCAAATTCACGGAGGCCGTTTCGTTCATCGTGAACTGCAAGTCGCAAGAAGAGATAAACGAGCTATGGGAGAAGCTCTCTGCAGAGGGTCAAAAAGGACCGTGCGGCTGGCTGAAAGACAAATATGGCTTGTCATGGCAAATCGTTCCCACCGTGCTGGGCGAGATGATGCAGGATCAAGATTCTGAGAAAACGAATAGTGTCATGAGCGCTATACTTCAAATGAATAGAATTGAAATCAAACGCTTACACCATGGCTTATACACAACAATAAGTCCCCATTATGCTCTGGCGATGGTCACCACATCCGATTCCGGGACGACATGCGGACGGGATCCCTTGCGAAATAAACTTTTCAAGCATGGAACCATTCAAGTCATGCCGGGTTCAGACTAAAAAGAGTCTCATTGGTGCAAAAATTTCATTCGATGATCATCATAATTTCAGAAAGGAGTGAGGTATGAGTGGAGTACGGGTCCTGGTTGGAACTCGCAAAGGTGCATTCGTGTTGACGTCTGACGGGAAGCGTCAACAGTGGGACGTTAATGGTCCCTATTTTGGCGGTTGGGAATTATATCACCTCAAAGGCTCTCCTGCCGATCCAAACCGGCTGTATGCGTCGCAATCCAGTAGTTGGTTCGGCCAGATCATCCAACGCTCGGATGATGGTGGGAAGACGTGGGAGACGCCTGGTGGTGAGAGGATGCCCGATCCCTATGATCCGCCTGTCGGCATGAGCAATAATTTCATGTACGACACTTCTTCCGAAACCGGCAAACCGCTCACTACACACCAGTGGTACGACGGCACCCAACACCCCTGGGAGTTCAAACGCGTGTGGCATCTTGAACCCTCACTGACCGATCCGGATACGGTCTACGCCGGGGTGGAAGATGCAGCCTTGTTCCGTTCGACTAACGGCGGGCAGTCGTGGCAGGAGCTACCCGCATTGCGAAGCGCAAAAGGCCATCTCTGGCAGCCGGGTGCCGGTGGGATGTGCCTGCATACCATCCTCCTCGATCCAAGTGATCCCCAACGGATCTTTATCGCCATTTCGGCAGCCGGCACCTTTCGTACCGAAGATGGCGGCAGAACGTGGCGCCCAGTCAATCGCGGGCTGAAATCCCAGATGGAACTTCCGGATCCCAATGCAGAAGTCGGTCATTGCGTCCACTGCATCGCCATGCACCCGTCGCGCCCGAACGTGCTGTTTATGCAGAAACACTGGGATGTCATGCGGAGTGACGACGGGGGGGATTCGTGGCATGAAATCAGCGGAAACCTGCCATCGGACTTCGGATTTCCTATCGCCGTGCACGCACACGAGCCGGAGACGATCTATGTGGTCCCAATTAAAAGCGACTCGGAACACTATCCACCGGAAGGGAAATTACGTGTCTATCGTAGCCGGACCGGCGGAAACGAGTGGGAGGCACTCACGAAAGGGTTGCCGCAACAAAACTGCTATCTCAATGTCTTGCGCGACGCCATGGCCGTCGACTCCCTCGATCCCTGCGGCATCTATGTCGGCACCTCCGGCGGCCAAGTGTACGCATCGGCCGATTCAGGGAACCACTGGACGCCCATTGTCCGGGATCTTCCCCCTGTGCTCTCGGTGGAAGCTCAGGCATTGCCATGATGATTCGCGTCGTCCTTCCGGCCCATCTACGGACGCTCGCGCGAGTGGACGGAGAGGTGAAGCTGGAGATTGAAGATCAGGCCACCCAGGATGCGGTTCTTAACGCGCTCGAGGCCCGTTATCCGGTATTGCGGGGGACGATACGCGATCATGTCACACACCGACGCCGGCCGTTTGTGAGATTTTACGCATGCGGACGGGACCTGTCCCATGAACGACCGGACGCCCCATTACCCGAAGCCCTCACAACGGGAGAGGAACCATTTCTCATCGTCGGGGCCATGGCCGGCGGGTAGGTGGTGTCGAACGTATCAAGGATTCCAGCCGAAAAGTCCCCGGTGGCAGCGGAAATTCGCTAGCTCTTACTTGGCGTCGTGGAAAATGATCCCGACCGTGTAGCGTCGTCCTGAGCGAACACAGCTCACCCCATGCCGGAGATTCACCCGATACCAGCCACGTGTCCCGCGCACCGGACGATGATGCACTGCAAAAAAACCCCGTCTCCCTGTCGAAGCGGAACGACCATCGGCCGCGATTGCATACGTGGCCGCTGCTCGGTCATCACAAATTCGCCGCCCGTAAAGTCTTTGTGGGGTTCGGACAGTAGAATGGCGGCCTGGAGCGGAAATACGTGTGTGCCGTAGAGATCCTGATGCAGGCAGTTGTAATCGTCAGCATCATATTTGAGCAACAGCGGTGTGGGTTTATCCTGGCCCGCTTGATGACATCGGGTAAGAAACTTCTCATGTGTCGCCGGATAGCTCACATCGATACCCATAGCGGAATTCCAACGGTTGGCCATGGGAACCAGATGCGGGTACAGAGCAAACCGGAGTTGTCCAATGAGGCTGGGAAGCGGATACCGGAAATATTGATATTCTCCACGACCAAAGCCATGACGGCTCATCATGATGCGGCTGCGGAAGATCTCATCACGGGAATACAACATGGCCAGCGTCTCACATTCCTGGGGAGAGAGAAGGCATTCGACTACAGCATTTCCTTGAGCATCCAGATCGTTTGACACCCGACCCCAATCAATCGCATTCACGCGTTCGGCCATACTCTTGAGCGACGAAGATGAAAGTGTAGATTGAACGGTCTCCTTCATGTGTGTGTCTCCCGTTCGAGCAGCGCCCGTTTCCGTTCAATCCCCCAGCGATAGCCTGACAGTTCGCCATTCGTACACACCACACGATGACAAGGAATCGCGACAGCTAAGGGATTGGCGCCGCAGGCCCGGGCCACAGCCCGGAACGATGTCGGCGCACCGATGCTCGCGGCAATGTCAGCATAGCTGACGGTCGAGCCGGCGGGAATGTTTTGCAATGCTTTCCAGACCCGCTGTTGAAACACCGTGCCTTTCACATCCAGCGGCAGGTCCAACCCCCGCTCCGGCGCTTCGGCACATTTAATCACTGTTGCAACCAAGTGGTCGAAGTCGACATCACCGCTGATGAGATGAGCCTGAGAGAACTGCTTCTGCAAATCGCGCGTCAGTTGCTCAGGGTCATCCCCCAGAAAGATCGCGCACACGCCGCGCTCACTTCTGGCAACGAGGATCGACCCGAGAGAACATTCCCCCACGGCGAACCGTATATTTATTCTGGCCCCACCGGCACGATATGAGGAGGGTGTCATACCCAGAAGAGCATCGGATGTTTCATAAAACCTTCCGTTGGAGTTGTACCCTGCTTCGTAAATAGCCTCCGTCACTGTGTCTGTATGGTTGAGGTGCGTCCTCACCCGTTTTGCCAGATGCGCCGCCACGTATTCTTTCGGTGTCAATCCCGTCACCGCTTTGAACACACAATGAAAGTGATATCGACTCAGTCCTGCATGATTGGATAACTCCTCGAGGCCCGGTGCAGGGTCCGAAGTCTCGATGAGCCGGCAGGCGGCTGCGACTTTCTCCGTATATCGATCCTGCAATCCTGGCTGGTTGGGTGTACAACGCTTGCAGGGACGAAATCCAGCCTTCTCGGCCTCTTCTTGCGTGGCATGGAACCGGACATTCTCCGGCCGTGCCAAGCGAGAAGCGCAGGACGCGCGGCAGTAGACCCCGGTGGTATTGACGGAATAGAAAAAGGTGCCGTCAGCTGCCGGGTCACGGGACACCACAAGTTGCCAACGAGGATCATGGCGTGTTGCAACGGAAAATTTTTCCCGTTTCGCTGGATTATACATGACACCCCCTCATTACAGACTCCAAAGGTGTACCCATAATGTACCAAGAAACCTCCACTCTCGACATTTACATTTCTCCATGCCAGTCTTCTTATACAAAAGTCAGAGACCTAATACACTCCGTTTCTTGCTTTCCAATATCCCATTTCCCTTGCGGCTCCAGGGTTCTTACCAATTCACGACTCTTATGGACCAAGATTCTGCTTCCAAACAGAAGATCGCCGTTTTCATTCTTTTTCCAGTAAGCCATCATCGGTCAGGGACCCGAAAGGAAAAAAGAAATGAACATTTTTCAAACTTAAAAAAGAGTACCAAATAGCAAAGGACTTCTTGAAAAATTCAAGGCACCGGCTCGCGTGCCACCAAAAGTCGTGAAAATTTATTTTGTCAGTTAAAAGATGCCCTAGGAGCTCATTCTCATGGAGAGGGAACCGTTTTCTATCCTGCCCTAAGAGAAAACGTAGAGATGGGAGTCCTGATTCATGGAGCAACGGAAGAGCATAGAGAAGTCGAAAACCTTCTGGAAGACCTGGAGGAACTGGGGTCAGAATCCGAGGAATGGGGAGCAAAACTTGCCAAACTCAAAAAACGAGTCCTGCATCATGCGAAAGAGGAAGAAGGAGAAATGATCAAAAAGGCCAAGGAGATCTTGGGGAAGGAAGAAGTCCAGAGATTGGGGAAAGATTTCCAAGACGCCAAAAAACAGACCACAGCAGGCTAATCTTCATCCTGTCAAATTGCCCAGAGATGAGACTCCCAATCGAGAGGCCGTTCTTGCGTCAGACAGATCGGCTTCTCAATCGGAGAATGGACTCTTCATCTATCGGAATATCTTGGATGTCGGTCAATTCTCCTGTGACCGGCTTCGAGTCCACCCTAACGAAAGGTGTGGGCTCCGACGCCTCCACAGCCAACAACCCATAGTGCATATTGGCTCACAATTGAACACTGGAGAAACGAGCCCGATGATCAAAAGAGCCCGGGTCCCCTTTATCCGGCAAGACTCGGATCCATAAATCATTGAGGCGCTTAGGATTAAGGGGAACATTGGTCTGTTGGCCGGTACCGGTTACTTCGGCGAGATAATGCTCCCATAATCCCGGAATGGAATACTCCCCGATGATGGTTAAACTACCCGTCTTTCAACCCAAGTCTCCCGACGTTCGTGGTCAGCCGATCAGTCGATGACGAACGCCATCCTCTCCGCCTTGAAGGGGCGGGACCGGCTGAAGCTCATAGGGAATGCGGCTTTTAATTCACCCAATTTGAGGAGTCTTGATTCCCGGAAAATCCGCTATCGTAATGCAGGTCTGACTTCCCTCGTGAACCCGTTCCGATCGGAGCGCCTACATAAATTCTTTGACAGCATGATTGGGATCACAGTAGGGAGATTGAAGAGGAATAGCACGATGAGGCAAAGCCAAGCCAACTTGAATAAAAACGCCTCGATCCCTAAGAACAAAGGACGACGTGCCGATAGAGTTTCAGAAACATATCCGGGATTCGTAACATGGGTCACTCGCTGAAATTCCTCAGCCGTCATGCCTTGCACCGGCGACAGAACGGGACCATCTCATTGTTAATCCAAACATCGATCGGGCCAAACGTCTCCTTATCGGCAACGTCTGTCGACAGAACAAACGCTTATCCCCGAACTTTTCTACTTCCTAGAGACGGTATCCGGATCTCGGACATAGAAACTCTCACGCGATCCTCGAACAATTGGATTGAAGTGGCTCAGTAAAAATAGACAGCGACAAAAGAGCGGGATGAGTAAAGCTTTTGCGGGAATACGCCGCAATATGCCGGACTGCAAACGTTATATGAACGATATCGTGATCAGGGATTTACGATTTTGGCATTTCCCGCAAATGACTTTGGCAAACAGGAACCTGGAGACAACAAGGAAATCGCGGAATTTTGCTATACAAAGTATTCCTTGGAATTCCCGTTGTTTAGTAAAATCACTGTGATTGGAGAACAGAAGCACCCTCTCTATCGCTATCTCACCGAAGACACCAACTTTAAAGGTGAGATCACATGGAATTTCCAAAAATTCCTTATCAACCGAAAAGGAACTGTTATTGCCCGGTATGATCCTAGACAGAAGCCACTGTCGTCAGAAATCGTGAACGATATAGAAAACACCTTACAATCTTCCTAAATCTAAGATCGCGTCTTAATATTATTGCCACTCATAGAACCAATCAATGCTGAACAAAAGTGTATTCCTATTTGTGAGCACACTTCCTTTGTTGGACTCTTTTTTGGAGATGATTGTTCAGAAACATCCGTTCCGATCTTTCCTGAGCCAGGGACGGGATATACAAATGTTTGGGATGCTCTCACTCGTGGCAGGCACTTTGGTTTCCATGTGGGTCGCCGCCTACCCGCACTGTATAGTGACCTCCAATATTCGGACAGTAAAGTTCCCCGCCCAAAGGGCGGGGCTTTC
>JAGQKG010000171.1 GCA_020430245.1 Nitrospira sp. | reverse complement strand
ATCCATGGAAGTCGCTTTGGTGAGCCCGAGAAGGCCCTCATAAGAAGGCACGGGGCCGGGCAAGATCCGTGGCCGGATATACGATAAAAGCAAATTCGACAATCTTCATTGTCGGTATCAAATCCTTTGTTAGCCTAAAAGTTTCCACGGCTGAGGAGCGGGCCAAAGGCCCATCGATTCGAGCCGCTCATTCGACTGGCGCAGCCAGCTGACAAGCAACCCGCAGACTTGGACTCTTTTCGCCGGCCGCGCATCAATTTCTTTCCATCTCACATCGAGGAAACACGCGGCCCATAAATCCTATCAGCACTCTAACCACCGCCTATGATCGGAAGCCTCTGGCCAGGCTGACCGGGCATTCCGATCGGGGGCATCGCGTAAACCGTTTGTTATAGCCTATGGGGTCCTTGCTTGCCGCCGTGAAAGCAACCAAATGGTTATATGTGATGAACCGCTTTTGACAGTGGCTCAAAATTTTCCTTCACTAATTGCAGTGTCGAATCCGTGGCTTTCATTCGAACGAGTGCGCTATTTCCAAAGATCGTTGCATACTCGAACACCATGAAGATGTCCTTTACTATCCATTCTCTCGCGCAAATCGTGTCCGATGGAACTTCCCACATACCCATTGTTTTTGGTGGTAACAGCATGGAATTCGGATTGTTGTCTGGTTCAATTGAGCCTTTGGAGAGATGCTGGCGCTTAAAAGTTGAGCGCACGATCTCGTTACTCAGTGGTGTTTGATAGATCGGTTTGTCTTGGGCGGGGCGGAGTTCCACATAAAACTTGTCTGCAATAAACACAATCGCTCGCACTCGGATGGTAGCATTGGCGTAGTTATGAATCTGCAGGGTGAATGATCCTTGATTTGTCCTTTGATCAAAACCAACAGTGACGCCATTAGGGTTAATAGCATCCTTGAGCTTTCGCTCCAAAAGCAGATTGCGAACCCAGCTGAAGACCCACACGATTCCTGCGATCAATCCAGCGGATAAAAACGCCGCAATGATGTTTTCGGCAATGCCCTGATAGTTCATGGGTCATGACTAGTGAGTAAATTGTTTTGTATAGTTCGCCGGCTGATGCAGTCTACCCGAGTTCGCCCAAATCTGTTTAACGGCAATGCCTTTATGTTTCTCATACCTTAAAACCATCTCGCAATCCATTGTCAAAAACCAATGCGGCAAGTCCGGTCAGTCTCTCCTGGCCTCCGCATCTTCTGGGATTATGAAACAATCCGCCGAACTCCAAACTCTTTATCCTCGACGACAGTCTTTTTCCTAAACATGTCCTCAGCCTTATCGTATTAACCACCTCCTGCAGGTCGGCCAACCAGGCAAACGCTCAAATCCAATAGCGGACTTTGTCTGAGCTTGGCAAGTTGGTACGCACCTCTGGGACTTGCGTCAGCACTAATCACTGCGGTCGACCTGGGTGGAAATGGTATTGGGTCCTTTTGCCGAAACAAAAGGGCCTCGACTGCCCAGACGAAACCAGGCTCTCCCAAACACCAAGCTCAGGCCACAACACATTACGGAGAATGCAAATGCCATGCGGAGAAATGACTTCGTTCCAATGGGGATATACTTGCTGAATATCGTATGGCAAGACCTGCCAACGGCCATAAACCTAGCCAAAGGAATCTCGGCTCTTTAACTTTTTAGTTTGAGGTAGTTTCATTTTCATCCAAAAAGCACTTCTCTCGCACCAGCATCAGTCGCTATTTGCATGAGCACCACACGCTCATATCCACCGAAAATATCTGACAATGAGTTCCCAAGAACAATTATCACCCTCGGTCGGACCCAAGCCCGCCGACCTGCTAATTGAGTGAATCCAAATTGTAAAAATCCTGCTAAAGCATTCGCTTTGTCTACTCCCTTGATTTGAATTCTTTTACCATCAAAGAGGTTAATGCGTTCAAAGGGTTCGGTGAGATCAGTGGAATTACCGAATGAAAGAACTCGAGTAGAGTCAACTGCCAGATATACCACAGGTTCCAGACTTAAACTTTTGTCTCCAGATCGAAAATTTACAACGTCTTTGTTCAAAGTAATTTCAACTTCATTTGCTGCAAATTTGTAAATCAAAAAATCAAGGAAGCCCACTGTTTTTCATTCCTTAAATTACATTCTGATGGTACAGCCCATGGGAAAAATTAAATTCAGGATTGAGGGTAACTAATCCTACCGCAATCCTTGATCTTTAAGATTTATCAGCTTTTTTCACTTTTTCCTTCATTATTTACGGAACCATAAAGAAGGTTGGCCAAGAACCACTTCGAGTTGCTTTCTGGTGACTGCACCATCTCTGAGGATGCGGAGTTCCGGCAGAATTTGTAGCACAGTGGATGGTTGGCCACCCGGCGCAGGTCCGCCATCAACAATCAGATCAATAACTAACCCTAATTGTTGCATCACATCAGCCGCGCATTGCGGCGGCGGCTGTCCGCTTCGATTGGCGCTGGTGCCGGTAAGCGGACCGGTGTGCGTCATAAGTTCGCAGACTCGTGAATCGTTCGGTTGTCGAATGCCAATGGTGCTTTGGCCGCCGGTCAGAATAGGCGAAAGAGTTGAACGAGCCTGCAGGACCAACGTGAGCAAACCCGGCCAGAACTCTTCCATGAGTGTTCGAGCGACGTCGGGGATATCTTCCGTCAGTTGATTCAGTTGGGACGGGGCACCCACCAACACGGGAAAGGGTTTGTGGCTGCGTTCGCCTTTGATCTGCATCAGCCGCTTTAATGCCATTTCATTGAAGGGACTCACCGACAGCGCGTAAAAGCTGTCGGTCGGCACAGCCACGACTCCACCATTCTGAAGACATTGCGTAACTTGCTGAATCAGTTGAGGCGATGGAAGGGAATTGAGTTGGAGAACGGTGGCCACGCCAGAGGGCCCTTGAATCAGGATGGAACCTGCAACACGCGGTGACCGATGTCTGAACGGAAATACCGGCCTTCAAACTGAATCGGGGCGAGCATCTGATGGGCATAATCTCTGGCTCCGGCCAGGGTCGAATCAATCCCGGTTATCCCTAGGACCCTCCCGCCATTCGTGACAATCTTTTCATTGACATAGGAGGTCCCGGCGTGAAACACCATGACCGACTTCGACTCTTTTTCCGGCAGGCCGGTGATCGGTAAGCCCGTTTGGTAGGACCCGGGATATCCGCCGGATGTCAACACCACGCACACCGCTGCCTGATTGTGCCACTCCACATGCAGTTGGTCCAAACGATGTTCGACCACGGCTTCAAGCACATCCAATAAATCTGTTTTTAAGAGTGGCAAGACCACCTGGGTTTCGGGATCGCCAAAGCGGGCGTTAAATTCCAATACATAGGGTTTGCCATCCTTCACCATAATCCCCGCGTATAACACGCCGTAAAATGGACTCCCCACCCGGGACAACCCCGTGACCGCCGGAGACAACACTTCATCAAGAATACGCTGCCGGAGTCCCCGTGTTCCCAATGGAGCCGGCGCATAGGCCCCCATCCCGCCAGTATTCAGACCTGTGTCCCCTTCACCGATTCGCTTATGATCCTGGGCGGGGATCATGGGAATGACCGTTCGGCCATCGGCAAAGGCCATAACGGTAAGTTCTTCTCCCTCAAGAAATTCTTCCAGCACCACCCGGGCGCCGGCTACTCCAAATCGCTGCTCTTCCAGCATGCTGCGAACCGCTTCACGGGCATCCGCCCTGGTCGCACAAATGATGACCCCCTTCCCTTGCGCCAGGCCATCGGCTTTCACGACGATCGGGAGCGGGCAGGATTCGAGCCAGGTTAAAGCCGGCTCCAGTTGGTCAAATGTGCGGGAAGAAGGGGTGGGAATCTTTTCCCTCACCATGAGTTCCTTAGCAAATGATTTACTGGATTCAATGAGGGCCGCATTGCGGGTGGGGCCAAAAATCCGTAAATGCGATTTTCGGAATTCGTCGGCGATGCCGAGGGAAAGCGGCAGCTCGGGTCCGACCACCGTCAGACTGATCTCTTTGGATTGTGCAAAATCCTTGAGACCTCCAAGGTCATCGGCTTGCAGTGGCACACATTCGGCTACCTGGGCGATCCCCGCATTGCCCGGGGCACAAAAAAGTTTCCCTACACGTGGGGACTGCGCAAGCTTCCACGCGAGAGCATGCTCGCGGCCACCGTTGCCTATGATTAATATGTTCACCGGAAAAACCTGTGCCTCCCGTTCTTCCTCTATCCGAGGAGGAAAACCTAGACCAAGCCTTCGTACTTCAACCTGCTCTATGCCTTGAAAATCTCTTCCCCCTCAATTTTTTCAAAAATCCAGAAAGATGAAAAGATTCCAACACAACAAATTAGAACACCTGACAAATCTGAACGATGGAACCACGGAAGATGTTGAAAATATCGAGGTTGGACTTGTTAATGACGGAAGTGGCGCATGCCCGTCATAATCATGGCCATCTTATGCTCATCAACGGCTTGGATGATCTCCTTATCCCGGATAGACCCTCCAGGCTGAATTACCGCGGTAATACCTGCCTCGGCGGCCGCATCGATCCCATCACGAAACGGGAAAAAGGCATCGGAGGCCATCACGCATCCTTTGATGGGAAGATTCGCTTTCATTTGCGCCAGTTTTACCGAATCTACCCGGCTCATTTGGCCGGCGCCAATGCCGACGGTTTGTGTCTGGGTGGCAAAGACAATGGCATTGGACTTGACGTGCTTACAAACCTTCCAGGCAAAATCGCAGGCTTGATACTCGTAGTCGGTCGGCTGCCGTTGACTCGGCATGGATAAGTCTCCCATCTCACGCAACGAACCCAGATCCCGGTCTTGCACTAAGATTCCGCCCACAATCTTTTTCATATCCAAGGTATCCCGTTGGGCACTCTCCAATGCACCCACCGCTAACAACCTCAAGTCTTTTTTCCGTTGAAGTTCAGCCAAGGCCTCTTCGGAAAATGCCGGCGCAATCAGCACTTCCACAAACGTGGAGGTGATTTCCTTGGCCATGGCCAAATCGACGTTTCGATTACAGGCAATAACCCCGCCAAAAGCCGAGACCGGATCAGTTTCCCGTGCCCGGACATAAGCCTCGACCGGCATATCCCCGATTGCCACTCCACAGGGATTATTATGCTTAACGATGACGACCGCCGTTTCATCAAACTCCTTGACTAATTCCAATGCCGCATTGGCATCCAGGTAATTATTATAGGACATGGCTTTGCCATGAAGCTGTTTAGCCTGAGAAAGGGAGGCTTCTTTGGCCTGCCGATCCCGGTAGACCGCACCGGCCTGGTGCGGATTTTCTCCATACCGTAGATCTTCAACCTTTTCATATGACAGGCACAACAACGAGGGAAATTTTTGCTCTGAGGTATCGGCTAACTTGGAGGTGAGATAATTAGCGATCAGGCTGTCATACCTGGCGGTATGGTCAAATACTTTTTTGGCTAACTCACGTCGCAACCCTAAGGAGACCGTTCCGGACTGCAAGGCTTCCAAAACCCGCTCATAATCCTGAGGATCGACCACTACCAGGACATCCTCATGGTTCTTGGCCGCCGACCGGAGCATGGAGGGTCCCCCGATATCAATGTTTTCAATAGCTTCTTCAAACGTACAACCAGGCTTCGCAATGGTCGCTTCAAATGGATAGAGATTGACCACCACGACATCGATGGGCTCAATTCCCTGCTCTTGCATTTGCCGAACATGCGCATCGACCGAACGCCGCCCTAATAACCCGCCATGAATCTTCGGATGTAATGTTTTCACCCGCCCGTTCAAGATTTCAGGAAACCCGGTGTAATCTGCCACCTCGGTCACGGCAACACCGGCGTCCCGGAGCATGCTGGCGGTTCCTCCTGTCGACAAAATGTCTGCCTCAAGGGCCGCCAGGCCCTTGGCCATTTTCTCAACACCAGTTTTATCGGATACGCTGATCAGCGCCTTTCCCAACCTTGCCATGTCTTCTCCTGCCACTTGTCTCAATTAATGGGTAAAAAACGGACAGTCAGCTTAGCAAATGACCTGGGGAACTTCAACGAATTCTGAATTTCTTGCTGCAAGCATCAAGACCCCATTCCCGCTCGCTCCCTTCTTCAATCCCATCAACGTCGTCCTTTGCCAATATTGACGTTTTGTTCGTCATCCACCCTGCCTTTTTATCACGTCCCGCATCAGTCACAGGGGAAGTTTCCATCCACAAAATTTTTCCTGATCCATCCATAAAGCACACATCCGATTCTGCCGAAATACTACATTGAGAGCCAGTTTAAAATAATGGCAGACCCAACATCTTGAACAACCCCTCTCGGCTTGGTTTCGGTAACCGGAATTTCTACTCACTTGGTAAGTGAAAGAAGAGCAACCAGCGTCAGGGCATTGCTGCATATTCTGTTCGATCCAAGCCGGTGGAGGTCAACTCAGGGCTTACGATGACAACAAAAATGTCACCACCTCACCGATTCAAATCGCCTTTTGCGCTTTTAATAACACTGTAAAGACCCTCGCAGTCATAAGGATTCAATTGATGGATTTCACCTTCATGTTCATTGTGTTGCTGGTATGTCTTGCACTCGGTGCCATTATACTGACCATAAGCCTGAGTCCCCCAATGAAAAATCAAAAAGAAGAAAGTCGGATCCAGGGCACAAGCTTCCTGCCATCACAAATGTTTATGGGCACCGATGGGCTTGGAGGTATTGCCGTGAACGACCAAACTCTACAAATTTGCCTGTTGCACACCCCTGCGGTCCCCCCGCGATTGCTTCATATTTCCAGCCTGGTCGGTTCCTTTTTAGTGAAAAATGGAGAAGTCCTTCAGGAAACCTTACGAACGGGCCCTAAAGCCCTCATCTCATTTCAAAAACTTATGCATGCAAACGCGGAAAGACTGATCAAGAGTTGGCAGACCTCCTCTCCCAAACAAGATAACCAGCGAATCGACCTCATTGTGTGGATCCACGATGAAGACGAACCGTTTCATGTTGTCAGCTTCCTCAATATGGAAACCAAAGAAGGGGGCATTCTCTATGAAAAATCCTTGGGTACGGCAACACATTGGCACAATGTCCTGGATGGGCTGATACACCAAGCCGACCAATTCGCGCATCTTCAGAGAGATTCCAACCAAGAGGTCACGGAACGGCCGAGAAAGAACCCTGCTATAACAAGCGCAGCTTCATAAAATTCCACGCTCCTGCCTTACCCGCTGTATCCCAAGACCCTATAGTTTCTCTTTCCCACACTTCCCTCAATTCTTTCGTTTTGCGTTCGTCAATGACTTTACTGGTTGCCGGCCCCTACCCATTCCTGAAGAACGGGCCTGACCTCCTCTGTTCTTCTTCGATTTCCAAGAATCACTGGTAATTTTTCCAGCACAGATTCCCCACGCCATCTACAGGCACACCGAAAAGAGCGCGAGGAACGCTCCCCTTCAAATGGGGAATGGTGTAGGCCCCCACTTTGCCGTTCGCTACATCTTGAAACTCATTAAGCCCACTCCTGATGCCGTACGCATTCACCTTTTAAACAAGAAAGCCTTTCTCTCATGCCGCAATCACGTGAATTCACCATGGTCAAATATGTGGCGGTAAGTATTGGCATTCTTCTGTCCTACGCATTGGCCTCAGAGTGGAACACCTTCTCCTTCTCCCAAGAACCCGATCTTATTCAAGCCATCCAACATCGCAATTTTCCCCTGGCTCAGAAACTGATCATCCAAGGGTCGGATATCAATCAGCGCACCCCACAGGGAGCCACGCCTCTCCATTTTTCCGCAAGATCCGGGCAATTTA
>JAGQKG010000170.1 GCA_020430245.1 Nitrospira sp. | reverse complement strand
ATCTGAAACGAGGCTTAGTGTCTACCCCCTACGGGCAGCAGATTCCGATCACCCAATTAGCCGATGTCAGTCTGATCTCCGGACCGACGGTTGTGAAAAGTGAAGGCTCCATGTTGGTGGGCTATGTGTATGTGGATGTCGCGGGACGGGATCTAGGCAGTTACGTCAAGGAGGCCCAACGGATTGTCGCGGACAAGGTCCAGTTGCCCAAAGGTTACTATTTAACATGGAGTGGACAATATGAATATATGCAGCGGGCCAAGGCCCGACTCCTCTATGTCATCCCGCTCACCTTGCTGATAGTTTTTTTGCTTCTGTATTTAAACTTTAAGTCGGTCGCCAAGACCCTCATCGTCCTTCTGTCCATTCCATTTGCCACGGTGGGGGCCATGTGGACCCTCTACATGCTCCACTATGACCTGAGTGTGGCAGTTTGGGTCGGGATTATTGCGCTGGTCGGCGTCGCCGCAGAGACGGGAGTGGTGATGATTGTCTATCTCGACGAAGTCTATGATCGCTATGTTCGGGAAGGTCGCATGACAACCCAAGGAGCCTTGCGTAATGCGGTCATGGAGGGGGCTGTGGAGCGAGTACGACCAAAAATGATGACCGTCGTGGCCATTATGGCCGGGCTGTTCCCGATTATGTGGAGCAGCGGAACAGGCGCGGATGTCATGAAGCGGATCGCTGCGCCCATGATCGGGGGAATGGTGAGCTCTACCGTCTTAACCCTGCTGGTCATCCCCGCTATCTACCTTATTTGGAGAGGACGGGAACTCCAGAAAACGGCGACCGTGGCAAAAACGGAAATACCAGCATTGACCGAAAATGATGAAGGTTAAAGAAAGGATGTAAGCCCAATGACTCAAAAGCTGAAAGCAACAAAAAAACAAGCCGTATTTGGAACCCACCTTTGGATCGGAATTTTTCTCATGGTATTGGGAATAGGAGGCTGTGCCGGAACACCTCAGGCCCCTCAAGATGAACCTCTCCCGCCACCCGAGAATGCGACTCCACTGGTCGCCCAACTGCTCCTGGATGGCAATCGTCTGTTTGCCGAACACCGGTGGACCTCTGCGATTATAAAGTACGAAGAAGCCGTTCAAGCCCAGCCAACATTGGCGGAAGCGCATTACAACCTGGGCATGGCCCTCTACAAGAAAGGTCCTGTTTCAGCCGCGCGTCCCCATTTTATCGAAGCCGCCGATTTGGCTCCGGGCCATCCCGTCATTTGGAATGCTCCCCCTTTCAGAAAATATGGCACGGTTGAATCGAATACACCAACAGAGGCACCAGATGGTCATTTTGGACATCAGCATTAATAGGAATTGGACCAAAAGAAAGCAGGGACCCTAAAGATTACCGAGTTTAGCGCTCACCCCAAAAAGATGGCTCAAAAAATGACAAGCAAAAAAGGGACATCAAAAGTCGCATCCCTTTCGGGGCGCTCTACATTGGACAAAATTTTAAGGATTGCTCTTATTCAGAACCGTAAAGCATTCCTTCAATTTCTCAACCGACGTGTGAGAAGTATGGAAATTGCCGAGGAAATACTCCAGCAATTCTGCATGAGAGCCCTCTCTAAAGGAGGCGATCTCAAAAAACCTGAGAGCGTGGTTGCTTGGTTGTATCGAGTGCTGAACAGCACTCTGGCGGACTTTCATCGTTGCCAAGCAAAGAACCGTCAAGGGGAGGCCGAATATGCTCGCTTGCAACTTCTTCATTCACAAGAATTCGATGTGGATCTTGCAACAGTATGTACGTGCTTCTATAAGCTCATCCCGACGCTCAAACCTGAGTATTCCGATATCTTGCGGCGGATTGATCTTGATGGGAGATCCCAGGCGACGGTCGCCAGTGAACTGGGAATCACCCCGAATCTGGTGAGAGTTCGTCTGCATAGGGCCCGACGGGCGATCAAGCGAGTATTACTCATGTCCTGCTGTAAGTCTTGTCATGATTCCGGTTTTATGAACTGCGAATGTGGACACATGGAACAAAGGGGAGGGGGAACCTGTATTCATCAAGTCAACTGTAATGTGCCGAGGCAAATCCCGTCTTAGATATGAAGGGTAATATTCAAACGGAGTTGCAAGTTTGCGGTGTAGTGTAATGGACCAATAGGGGGTAGAGATGATGGCCCAACAAGTAAGGCCACGTGATTGTGTTGGTTGAGGCCGGAAAGATCTGAAGCCGGGAATAGGCCTTTTTCATCTATACCTGAACGAGGATTTTATCTTGAAACAGAGAGGGATCTGATGAATACCTCAAACACACTTTGGTCAATTGTTCTGGCGGGTGGTGAAGGAGAGCGTGTCAGCCCCTTGGTGCAATCCTGGGTGGGGCGGCACAGGCCCAAACAGTATTGTGCATTTGTGGGGACGCGGTCCATGTTTCAGCATACGCTCCACCGGGCAGCCAAACTCACGACTCCCGCTCGGATGGTGACCGTGGTTGCTCATGGACATGGGAACGAACCTTGGACCCAGTTGGACGGAATTCCGGGGATACAAGTTCTGCGTCAGCCATTGAATCGGGACACCGCGGCTGGAATATTTCTTCCTCTCGCCTACATCCGTGCACGCGATCCGGAAGCAACAGTGGTCATTTATCCCTCCGATCACTTTGTGTATCCGGAAGACCGATTTTTGAAAGTGGTTCAGTTTGCAGTACAGACTGCGGAGCTACCACCCTGGCCATTGGTCCTACTTGGGGTACAACCGGATCGTCTTGAGTTGGAATACGGGTGGATTCAACCAGGACCCACCATCCATCAGTCGACCTCCTGTCACGTGCGGGGCGTCCAGGCATTCCTGGAAAAACCGGATTTTGGCCAAGCCAGTCGAGCGATGGCTTCCGGAGCCCTGTGGAATACCCTCATCCTCGCTGCCAAATTACAAATGCTGTGGAGGCTCGGCTGGGACTGTTTTCCTGAGATGATGTCGCTGTTTGAACGGCTGTGCAAGGCGATCGGAGGCCCGAAAGAAGGCAACGTGTTGGATGCCATCTATCGGGTCATGCCCACCCGGAATTTTTCTTCGGGATTACTTCATCGGGTTCCCGAACAAATGGCCGTGATTCAATTGAGTGGGGTTCTCTGGAGTGATTGGGGCAAACCCGAACGGATTGTCGAGACTCTGAGGAAGATCGGGAAACAGCCCGCATTCCCTTTGAGGCTTCTTTCAACTCTGCCACCCGTACCTGCAAGACGATTAACAGTCGCTCCCATAAGTGTTTCCGTTGAAAAGAAAGTGTCAGTTTAAACAGACAAAGAAATTCAACGAGGAGGAGGATCATGAAACAGCCATTCTTACAAAAGAAACGTCACAATGTGGAAGTGCCGGATGCAAATCCTAGTAGTCAGAAAACACCAGAAGTCGAGGATCTTCAAGCCTGCATCGCCCATCGAGCCTATGAGCTTTATGAGCAAGAGGGCTGTTGCCACGGGCATGATCTTGACCACTGGTTGCAAGCAGAGCGAGAAGTTCTGAGGGTCGATCCCGAAAAGCAGCCTGAATCGCCCCATGAGATGTAAGACTATAAGCGGTTCACATGAATGAGGGAAGAGAATGTAGGAACCCGGCCAACCATCGATCTGGAAAAGAATCTGACGAAGGAGATCTCATGAACACTTCTGAAGGCGAAGGGCGCCAAAGTGGCTCTAAGCGCATATGCATACTTCTTGCGGGTTAAAGGTCAACGTCCTATCAAGTGCGCGGATGCCTTTCGTGTCGGGCATCCAAGAAGAAGCTAGGGTACATGAAATGATCGAATTCCTGGAGGACAATTTATTCTTTATCGTAGTGGCCTTGCTCATGCTCGGCTGCCATCTATTTCACCCCCATCATGGCCATGGGGAGCCTGGTGAAAAAAACCCTCCTGATGGGAGCAACCAGAAATGAAAACCCTAAACCTTTTCGTCGTGACGTGGTCTTTGGCGACTTTCTGCGCCTTTTCGTTCACCATCTGTGTGATCTATGGTCTTCTGACTCCCCATAGCCTGCACATGCATGAATTTTTAGAAATGGTGCTTCCAGCTTATGAGTGGGGGAGTTTTCCTCTATTTTTTGTGGGACTTGTGGAAGGCTTTTTGTATGGGGCCTATGCAGGATTGGTGTATGTGCCTGTTTATAACTTTTTCCTTAAAAAATGGGCCTCTCGTCAAGGCGACCGAGAATAGGAAGTGAGCGAAGGGAAAAAATTTCCCAAACCGGTTTCAAGGAACTGGTGAAATTAGTGAAACCCTGCGATGGAATGCCGGAGAAGATCAATGCACGATGACGCACCTGCTGGAGGAACATGGGAATTCACTGCGGTCATGGTCGTGATTGCATCTTGGATCTTATATCGGTACATGGCCCCGCAACGCTGGCGTGGATGGGCACGCGCGGGGTTGATTCAGGCATTTATTATCGCGTTGTACGCGGAAATGTACGGCTTCCCACTCACCATTTATGTGCTCAGCGGATTCCTGGGATTGGATATTCCTTGGCTGCATCAAAGCGGCCATTTGTGGGCCACACTATTCGGGTGGGGACATACTGGGGCCATGCTGGAAATGTTATTCGGGTATGCCATCGTCTTTTTTGGAATTTCCTTATTAATTGAAGGCTGGCGTGAAGTCTATCAGGCCACACAAGCCGAGCGACTCGCCACAACTGGACTCTACGGATTAGTCAGGCATCCTCAGTATACCGGGATTTTCCTCGCGCTCTTTGGGCAACTCATTCATTGGCCAACGATTCCAACCGTCGTGTTATTTCCGATTGTCGTGTGGGCCTATTACCGACTGGCTAATAGGGAAGAGAACGAAATGATTGAAAATTTTGGCGCAGCATATCGGAATTATCAAGATTCCATCCCCATGTTTTTCCCGCACATGGCCAATTGGAAACGCTTCCTTGGTTTCCAGCCTATGTATTAATGGAAGTGCTAAGTAGATGACACAAAGGATAAATGTACCCATGAAAATCCGAAAATGCATTCTTGTCGTCGACGATGATAAGGACGTTCTCTTATTTCTTGGGGACCGTCTGAATGCCCTGGGCTACGATGTTCTCACGGCCGGCAATGGAACGGAAGGGCTTGAAACTCTTCAAAGTCAATCAGTCGATGGGGTGTTACTGGATTTAAATATGCCGGTCATGGGAGGCATGACCATGCTGGAAAAATTAAGAAACCTTTCCCCAATGCCGCCCGTGATCGTCATGTCGGCTAATGACCATCGATCGGAACTGCTCAAAGCAATTTTAAATGGAGCGATAGACTTTCTCATCAAACCCATAGCCCAGGAGGAGTTGGTCAGTAAAAGCTTGCGACTATTTCAATAGGACTGCAAAAACAGCATGGAACTGCAGTTCCAAGAGAAAATTTCGATGAAACCTGAAAACGGGAATATTAATCCAGGATTACCTCCTTCTGATATAACCAGAATCCAACAAAGTTTTCGGATTGTGGCCTCCCAGGGAGGACAGGTGTCTATTCGATTCATGATTTGTTTGAGTAATGGAAAATATTTGAGTATTTGAAAACGGAAAAGCCAAGAATGCCAAATATCAATGATCATGGAACGGAATTTATGATCATGCATGCAGGTTTTCATCATATGCTTCCGCCGTATCACTACTCGAAGGGGCATGACTGGAAATGCGAAACTATTGTCTCTACTGGCAGTGTGGTGGAACAAATCCTCAAAGTTACAGAAGACCGCCCCCGCTCTCATCGTCATGGCGACCCAGAGTCATCAAGGATTTTTATATGCCCTTCGTGACAAGACAACCGAGCGAGGCTGAGGAAAGCGCGGTGCCCTGTCCTTGCAGTGCCGGCTGGATAAAGAATGCTATGAAAGGAGACCATCATGGCCGAACAACAAGAAATGGACCGAGTATGTGGGATGTGGATCGATATGAAAGAAGCCAGGTTTACCAGCAATTACAAAGGAGAGACCTATTACTTCTGCGCCCAGGAATGTAAGGACAAATTTGACCAAAGTCCTGATCTCTACATGAAAGGCTTTGAAGGGAGAACCATCTGAACCAACGTTCTTCAGCACACTTATTAACACGGATAGGGAGGAATGGCGCATTAAACAGGGAATGGAAAACCAGGATCCGACATAGAAAATGCCTGACAAGCTTTGCCATTTACAAGCGGATAAACTGGAAATCTCATATTGTTTAGAATTATGTACTGTGCACTGACATACATTCAAGGGACCGAACCATGGCAAACTTATCAACGTTATTCATTTTTGGAATAGCCATCACCATTTTGACCAGTTGTGCGCCTGGTCCACCTGCCAAGCTACTTGAAAGACATGACCATGCAGCCTTGGCAAGATGGTATGAATAGGAAGCAACCACCCTTAGAGAGCGGGCAGAGGAGATGCGTACCATGATCCGAGAGTCCCGCGACTACGATTCACAAGGATTTTATGTGGACAGGCTCACATTAATGCGGCACTGCAGCGAATTAGCTGATGATTATTCGAAGGCCGCTGATAAGGCTGAAGAGCTGGCACAAATCCATAGAGGCCGACAAGCTGCTCAATAGGCTCACACAAACAGAAGACTCTTAGCCCATTGAAGGTTGGATGAACTGTAATACATTTTCAAAATGGTGAGGTGAATATGCAATTGGTGAAAGACATCATATGCGGCATGATGGTTGACCCAGATACCAGTCTTACAGTGGCTTATCAAAAAGAGACTTTTTATTTTTGTTCCGATCTCTGTAAGCGGACCTTCTTAGACGATACAGAAAAATTTGTGAGTACGGGTGGTAGCCTCGCTTCTGTCCTTGGAAAAATCTCCAGACGGATTGCCTATTTTTCCATGGAGGTTGGAGTAGACTCCGGCATGCCCATTTATAGCGGCGGCTTGGGAATCCTGGCCGGAGATACCTTAAAGTCTTGCGCCGATCTTAAAATTCCGACCGTCGGGGTCACCTTGCTGTATGCCCATGGATATTTTGACCAAAAACTGGATGAATCCGGCAATCAACAAGAATTTCCCACCCACTGGGATCCTCCTCGCTTCGCGCAGCCTCTCCCCGTCCAGATTCAGATTCCTATCGAAGGGCGATCGGTCACCGTCCGGGCCTGGCAATATGACATTGTCGGCTCCTCCGACTATACCGTTCCCCTGATACTGCTCGATACCAATGTTGAGAAAAATTCCCCATCCGATAAGGAGTTGACCGGCTGGTTGTATGGTGGAGACAACCGGTATCGGATAGCTCAGGAAATCGTGTTAGGCATGGGAGGCATGCGCATGCTTCATGCGTTAGGATACACCGAGATCGAGCGATTCCATATGAATGAAGGGCACGCCGCCTTCCTCGTGCTGACACTTTTAGCAGAACATAAACATGAAGGGACGTTGGACTGGGATTTTTCGGGTATTCGCAATCAATGCATTTTTACCACCCACACCCCTGTTCCCGCCGGGCATGACCGGTTTTCTTACGATCTCGTGAAGCAGGTGTTGGGGGACTCCCTGCCTCTGGAACTCCTACAAATGCTCGGAGGACAAGATCAGCTGAATATGACGCTTCTTGCCTTGAACATGAGCGATTATGTCAATGGCGTAGCCAAAAAGCATAGGGAGGTCTCCCAAGAGATGTTTCCTGGCTACTCAATCGATTCCATTACCAATGGCGTGCATTCAGCCACATGGACATGCCCTAGCTTCAAAACCTTGTATGATCGGCACATTCCGGGGTGGACAAAGGATCCGTTCTCACTTCGGCATGCCATCAGCATCCCGAAACAAGAAGTATGGAATGCCCAC
>JAGQKG010000016.1 GCA_020430245.1 Nitrospira sp. | reverse complement strand
CCGGTATCAAAAACTATGTCCCAGAGATCTTCATGCCCTAGGATCCTAATAGCGTCTAATGCTGCCATGGTTGCCACACTCTCTCGTCCCTTCTCTCTGGGGAGGGTGATATGCCGAAACTTACCCATGTAAACCCACTCTCGACTATCCGCTATCCTCATGAGACATTTGAAGAGTCGTAGCTCCCTCCACAGTGTCCCGTTTGCTGCCCCAGATCGTTTCCGGGTAAGCAGATACATCTCCACCATTTGAGGGGTAATGTCGTTGAGCCGAATACTTCCGAAATACGGCTCAAAGTGATTGGCAAAGATCCCTCATGGTCGGCTCTTGTCCGTATGTCCATATAACTCCCACAAATGCCAGTATTCTTTAATCGTGTCATGGATAGTGATGTGTTCTTCACGTTTCTTTGGCATCCCGTTGTGTTCCTCCTGTCGTGGTGGAATAAGACGTAATGTAGATGATCTGCGTTTGTTTTGCGGCCCGAAGGGCCGCCCCTTTGAACTATGACATGAACTATGGGCTTTACTTACGACCATCAGTCGACCCTCCTTTCAACTTTGACACGTAGACTGATGGGTTAATGGGTAATAGGTTGCCATCAAGCCCGGTTTCGTATCCGCTGTGGAATAGGTGCTCAATGGCGGCATTAATGAGGTCACTTTTTGTCCGACGTGGGTATTGGTCATGTAACATCCTCAACATATCGAGGGTGACGCTGTTCAAATACACGGTTTCTCGTGGGTTACGTTTTTGACTTGGTGGTTTGATTTTCGTTGTAGCGGTCCTAGGCATAAGTCACTCCTTTTCGGCAAATGTGGATAATTCCTTGACTACGCGGCATATTACTGTTCTCAACCGTCTGCCTCATCTTAAATGGATTCGTTCTCGGTCGTGAGTCATTCGACTCCAGTTCTTGGTCCTGATTTTCTCACGCTCTCCGGGCATAAACGGCTTTTCTGGCTCCCATCCGTTCAGAGTAACCTGGTGCAGGTGTAATGCTTATGGGTTCTCATTGTGCGTCACGCAAGAACCACGATGAGGAGCGTTTGCCTAGCAGAACTTCAGGTTGTGACGTAGTATTTAGTGATGTTGAGTTAATCGGGCGAGGTTGGCGTTGGTTTGCGACAACACCATGGAGAAGGCTGCGAAATCAATTTCTGTCAATCGGTTTCCTGTCGAACCTCGATCCACTAAGATGAGACCAATGGGCTTACTGGGAATGTAGAGCGTTCCCATAAAACCTGGTTGCCCTCCCCAATACTGAAGAAAATCTGGGGATATGCCTCCCTCTGCTCCTTCGTCGATTAAGGAGGAAAATCGTATCGGCTGGAATTGATGGATGAGCCGGTCCCAGAAATTCCCCTTTTTTATCGGACAGTGAAATTTCGCTTGTATCGCTTCAGAATCGGCTCCGTAGCCAATCTTGGCTTCGAGCTTATCTTTTCCCGGTACCACCAATGCGAGCCAGACACGTTCAAATCCATATGAGGCATAGAGCGTTCGGGTGGCAAAGGTGAGCAACGAGGAGGGCTCGGATATTTTCATGGACTCGATTGTGAAATTCAGCAATGGCCTATCGGATGCCGGAGAATGCGAGAGACAAGGGGATGCTTGCGGAGGCGGTTGTGCTGATTCTTCGGAAAGAGTCCCTTCGGGGTCGAGAGCCTGATAGATCGTTTGGGTGAGCCGATGTAGGTATTGATTGTGAAACAATATGCCATCGGTATCAGGTGCGGGAAGAAAGTGTTGTCGGTCAATGTTGATGGCCGAGGCGACTTCTGAGGCTTGACGGAAGGCTTTGGACACGGTGTGTTCCAATTGGATCATGGAGAGGCCGAATGGGGGGAGAAACTGTTCGATCAGGCTTTGGAATACCTCTCCCTGTCCGGCAGCCAATGGGTTAAGAAGACAATCACTCAATTCATTAGCGGCCCGAACGATACCTTCCATGATCCGTTGATCTGCTTCGGGGCGGGATTTAGGCCAGACAGGCTTCTTCTCCAATAGTTGCACCAAGCTATCCGGCAGATTCCAATGCTTAGCCATGGCGGCGGCCATGACATGCAACGGTCGTCCCAAAAGGGTTATTTCGGCTTTGAGGACCTTGGCTGGATCCTCTCGGCGTATGGCCTCTAGTTGTTCGGCTACCTCAGGTCGACAAAGGGCAAGGATAAGGTCTCCCAGTGAATAGAGCATGGCATTGGTAAACAACGACCCTGCCTCCTCGTAATTGATGGCTTTTCCCAGTTCCTGCGCCTGGGCCCCAGCGACCAGGGCTCGAGCCAAGAGATGTTTCAGATTTGCGGTGTTGGCCCCGAATGTGTCGGCCTGTTCAATTAATTGGGCAGAGACTACCAAGGCGCGAATGACGTCAAACCCGATTAAGGCCACCGCATAGGTTGGGGTTTTGACTGGTGTGCGGGTATGATAGGCAGGGCTATTCGCGATTTTAATGACATTGGCCATCATGGCTTGATCGCGCATGATGATTTCTCCAATATCGCTGGCATTTGAGTGTTTATCCTGAGTAAGATTTAAGACTTGGATGCAACTTTGCCTGAGGATCGGCAATGTATCCGGGGCTTCGGCGAGCAGACTTTCGAGAAAGGAAGCGGGGGGCGTGTGGCCAGTGGGAACGGCGGGTTTCATGATGGCACGTCCGGCAAGGTAGGGTGCCAGGCGGTAATTTGAGGGCGTGGTAGTGTTAGATCATGATAATGGAAATTGGTAGTTGGCTCTAAGGTTCATTCTCGGTAATATTTTTCAAAACATTAAACCGTCCTGACCCTTCTTGAGGTGGGAGGACGATCTCATTTTTTGATTGAGTGTTGCCCGCATGAGAAATAGAATTTCCTGTTCGGCTCAGGAGCTAAACCAATTAGATGCCGACATGATTCAATCGGTCGTTGGGGGAACGGTCTTCGAAGAAGGCAATCAATATTTTTCCGCCCAACGCGTCAAGGTCCTTGAGGCGGACCAGACGCAAATCACGGCCGAGGTCAATGGCGTCTATGGCGTGTATTCGCAAACGATTAAGTTGCGAGCGGGGACCTTGTCGACCAGGTGTTCCTGCCCATCGACTGAGCAACCTTTTTGTCGCCATTGTGTTGCGGTGTTATTGCACCAATTCCATAACGGTTCATCACTCAAGCCGAGCGCCAAGGAAAATCATAAGGACCCGGTTCCCTCTTCAGATACGCAGGGGCGGGTAGGAGCGTCCTATTCGGAGGAATCCGCGGGTGCAGGTGATTTGAATTTTTGGGAAGCCATCCTGTTTATCGATTGGGTACAGAAAGCTGTTGGGCTTTTAGGTCGGGAGGCCACTCTACCTCCGGTGCCTGATTCGCTCGGAGGTGTTGCTCGAGAATGGGTTGGTGTGATTGAACGCCTTAATTCACACTGCTTGGAAGGTGAAGAGGATCGAATTGATGCGTTGAGGAGCCTGCAATCAGCCGAAGGTATGGTTGAAAACCTCACGAAGAAGCTGGATGTGTTAAAGGTGGAAGCCGAGGTGGCACAAGAGAATTGCAGGGCGTTAGAGAAAAGAGTCAAACACTTGCAAGAGGCATTGGCAAAACTTTCTAAAACATCCAACTAGGGGCGGTGGTTTATCGCGGGTTTGGCTGACAATATGACTTTTCAGTCAAGGCGAGGTTCAATGAACGATGAGATCGGCCTTCTGACCCTTCCATAGTGGGAAGAGAGCCGTCGGATTTTTTCAAAAAAAGCCAAAGTAATAGTAATAAGGTAATGACGTCAGTTAATGAGTTATGCTCGAATCTTTCTGATTTCTTCCGTCCGGCCAACTGATTCAGGTGGTTGCTCCACCATTTTACGTACATTGTCGGCAATTTGATGCAGCGCGATGGTCGCTGGGGAAGAGGGAGCCAGTTCCACCACGGGAAGATATTTTAAGATGGATTGCTGTACGTGAATGTCCTCTGGAATATTTCCTAAGATAGAGAGGTCGGTTCCGACATACTGCTTAAGCAGATGTTGTAAATGCAGGGTATTAATCCTGGATTTGGGAGTCATTCGGTTTAAGATGAGGGCTGGTTGAAACCTTTTTAGAGCTTCTTGAGCAATCGTCACCCCTTGCTCGCTCGTTCTTCCAACGGCTTCCAGGACTGCTGCGACACTATGGAAGTCTTTGTCCAGGAGGGCATCTGCCACTGGGTCACGGGCTAAAAAAGCCGTAAGAACCTTTCGAATGGCGGCAAGTTTAATGAATCGATACAGATCTAAAACCGAAGTCGGGTCAGGAGTGGCCACGGCCAGGAAATAGTCCGCGAGCAGAAAAAAGTCCAGTGCGTGATAGCTGGTGCCCGCGCCGACGTCAACGAGAATAATATCTGCATCATGTTTCTGTAAGTGCCGAATAAGGCGTTTCTTTTTGGCGTAGGGCAAGTTTGCGGTAATCAGCGTTTCTCCGGTACCAGGAATGAGCTTAAGGATAGAATGGCTGGGGATAGGCTGGGCGATCTCATTTAAGTTATTGAGAGTGTTTGTCAAAAAATCTGTGAGAGTGGCTGGGGGATGGAACATCCCGAATAAGATGTGAAGATTAGCTCCACCAATGTCTAAGTCGACCAGAGTGACGCGAAGTCCTGTTTTGGCGAGGAGAAGTCCAAGATTGCTGACGACCATACTTTTTCCAACTCCCCCCTTCCCGGAGGCTACGGAAACTATACAAGGCATCGGTTGAACTCCTCTCTCGTTGATTGCATACGGAAGTGAGTATTTCCATACCCAGGAATTAGCTTATCATAGGGTCTGCCTTATTCCCATGGTACGACGGGTAGTAAGAGAGTTGAGGATCTTACTCATTCATAGGATGTTGCGGTGAATCGGCTTAGCTCTTGCCTTTAAAAATGGAAAATGCTAGGTTGTTTTCGAGTAGAGTGGGCGTGAGCCCACTTTTTTTTGGTCTTGGTTTGTGGCCGCTCGTAGTGAGGAATTCTGGTGGCCTTCACGGCTGACAATCTTGAGCAAGTTATTCGCCAAGTGGGCGAACCCATTGCTCGAGCCTTAGGAGTGGATATCTTCGAAGTTCAGTGCACCGGGAGACCCGCCAGCCTTTTGGTTCGATTGATTCTTGATAAAAAGGGGGGAGTTGGAATTGAAGATTGTGAACAATTCCATCAATCTCTGCGTCGTACCTGGGAGGTTCTTCACCCAGAGCAAGCCGCATATCGGTTTGAAGTTTCTTCGCCTGGTTTAGATCGACCGCTCCGAGATCAAAAAGATTATGAACGAGTGGTGGGCGAACGACTTCGAGTCACTCTGAAAAGCTCGATCAACAAGCAATCAGTTGTCTTGGGAAAATTGATGACTGTCACAGACATGGGGATTCATTTGATGGATAACCAAAGCAAGAACCCTCAGGAAGTCGTTTTGGCCTGGGATGATATTGCCAAAGCGAGATTAGAGGTTTCGTTCTAACTGTTTAATTGAAATTCGCACCAATCGCCCATGTCCGTTTGAACCGCTCATCGTGCCTTGCGAGGAATACATATGAAAAGTGAACTCATGTTGGTTATTGATCAAATCGGGCGGGAGAAAGGAATCGATAAGGCTAAAGTCATTTTGGCTTTGGAGTCGGCCCTTCTCACGGCGGCGAAGAAACGATTTGGGCATGGTGAAAATATTCAAGTCGACATTGATACGGAAACCGGTGAGATTTCAATCGTGAAGAAAAAGACGATTGCCGAGAACGTGCTGGATTCCAAGACAGAAATTTCACTGGAAGATGCCAGGAAAATTGATGATGAAGCTGAAATGGGAGACGAAATTGGCTCACTCATTGATTTGGAAGAATTTGGGCGAATAGCTGCACAGGCCGCCAAGCAGGTCATTTGTCAAAAAGTTCGAGAGGCCGAATGGGAGTCCATTGAACGGGAATATTCCAAAAAAGAAGGGGAATTAGTTCATGGGGTAATTTTGGGCCAAGAGCGTCGAAATTACCTCGTAGATATTGGAAAAACAGAAGCCCTTCTACCTATTCAGGAGCAAATCCCACGGGAAGCCCACAGGCGGGGTGATCGAGTGCGGGCTTTACTCCTAGAAGTTCGACGAACTCCAAAAGATGTGCAAGTTATCCTTTCCCGAGCTCATCCACAATTCGTGGTGAAATTGTTTGGTCTGGAAGTGCCTGAAATTACAGAGAAAATTGTTGAGATTAAAGGGGTGGTACGTGAGCCGGGTGACCGGACGAAAATTTCAGTGGCCTCACGAGATAAGGCGGTTGATCCGGTTGGCGCGTGTGTTGGGGTTAAAGGTTCACGTGTTCAGGCCATTGTTCGGGAACTGCATGGCGAGAAAATAGATATTATTCCCTGGACAAACGATCCTCGCGTCTTTATTGGAGAGGCCTTGACCCCTGCCTCCATTGAAAAAGTAGGGATTGATGAACAAAAGAAATCAGCATTAGTGGTGGTGGCGGATTCTCAGCTCTCTTTGGCTATCGGAAAAAATGGGCAAAACGTACGATTAGCGGCAAAGCTGACAGGTTGGAAGATTGACATCATTAGTTCCACAGAATACGAAAAGCAAAAGCTTGAGCGTGACCTAGAGATTAAAGCGGCCTTGGCTGAAGAGGCCGCACAGATTACGGAAGATTCTGTGGAAAATGCCAAGGAACCTGAAATAGCCTCACAAGATGGAAGCGTTGGATAATCCTAAGGTTGGACCAACAGTGTCAGGGCAGAGCTCGGGATCGTTAAGGATACGGCTTTACAGTAAAGGACGTGCATGAGAGTTCATGAGATAGCCAAAAAAATTGGGATGGAGAGCCGTTTGCTTATTCCTGAATTGGTGCGACTTGGCATTCAGGTTAGTTCCCATAGCAATACAGTGGAAGACAATATGGCCAAATGGGCTATGAATATTATTCTTGGTAAAACTCCTGAAACAACTCCTAAACCTGGAGATCCATCCGTCCCGGGTCCTGTCGGTGTGAAAAGCTCTGAGGGGGGGCGCCTACTGAAAAAAGAATCGTCGGTTTCTGGGAGACATCGTTCAGAGACCTTGGCTGATGAACCTAAAAAAACGGGAAAAAAGCACATACTAATTAAAAAGAAAAAAACGGAAGAGGAAATCCTGGAAGAGGAGATGGGAGAATTGTCTCCATCCGCGGAGGGTAAGGCCGAAGCGCCGCCGGTTATTCAGGAGGAGTCAGAGTCTCCATTGGAGACGGCTCCGGTTTTGACTCAGAGTCCGGGCGACTCGGCCGTGGAACTTCATCCAGAGGTCCCCGACTTACTGCCCACTGAATCGGGAGGGCTTCCTGGTGGTTTGGCCTCTCCACCTGTTCTTGATGAGAAAATCGTTGCACCATCCCCCTCTAATAAATCTACTGAAAAAGAGAGGAAAGGTGAAGGGAAATCCGACAAGAAGACCGGGGTTCTATCGCGAGAGATTCCCATAGAGGAAAAAGGCAAAAAAATTAAAAAAGTTGCGCGTGTAAAAGACGAAGACCTTTTTGCGGCACGCTTTGAAGATGCCGCAGTCTGGCAAGACCTTCGACCATTGCCAACCTTGCGACGAGAGGAACGTACCCGTCAGGTCCAACAGCCTTCGGTGGGTGAAGTCACCAAACCCCGGAAAAAAGTTATGAAGGTCACTGCTGGGATATCCGTAAAAGATTTTGCCGAAGTCATCGGCCAAAAGCCCACGGAAATTATTCGGAAATTAATGGATTTAAATATTGCAAAAACCCTCAATCAACCCATGGATTTAGACGCTGGAGTACTCATTGCAGAGAGCTATGGCCTCGTGGTTGAAGCTGTGGCTGCTAAGGGAGGGGAAGCCCTCTTGGATGAGATGATTGAAGGTGGAGAGCAAGGAAAGTTAGAGCCTCGCGCACCTGTTGTGACCGTCATGGGACATGTCGATCATGGAAAAACCTCGTTGCTGGATGCCATTCGGCAGACCCAGGTGACCGACCAAGAGGCAGGAGGGATTACTCAGCATATTGGTGCGTCATTTGTAAAAGCTGGTGAACGTGGTGTGACGTTCCTGGATACCCCAGGCCATGAAGCCTTTACGGCCATGCGGGCTCGTGGGGCGCAGGTTACAGATATTGTGGTCTTGGTTGTGGCTGCGGACGATGGGCCGATGCCTCAGACAATTGAAGCCATTAATCATGCGCAGGCGGCCAATGTGCCGATTATTGTGGCCGTGAATAAAATGGACAAGCCGGGTGCCAACCCTGATCGAGTCAAGCAAAGTTTAGCCGAGCATGGCTTGCAACCTGAAGCATGGGGAGGGCAAACCATTTTTGTTGAAGTATCGGCTAAGCAAAACAAGGGGTTAGACCAACTGCTTGATATGTTGTTGCTTCAGGCAGAAATTATGGAATTGAAAGGCGATTCCACCTGTTCTGCTCGAGGGGTCGTGCTGGAAGCGAAATTAGATAAGGGGCGTGGACCTGTCGCCACGGTGTTGATTCAAGCCGGAACTTTACGAGTTGGAGATTCGTTTGTCGTGGGGGCAGTGAGTGGCCGGGTGAGAGGATTGACATCGGATAAAGGTGAACGCTTGAAGGAGGCTGGGCCATCGATACCGGTTGAAGTCATTGGCTTATTAGGGGTACCTGAGGCTGGGGATCAGCTGGTCGTGGTGAAGGATGAGCGGGCTGCGAGGGAAATTGCCCAAGCTCGGCAGCAAAAACAAAAAGATGTAGGCCTCGCGTCCACGTCCAGAAGAACCCTTGAGGAGCTTTATGCAGAATCTAATGATGGCGAAATCAAGGAATTGCCGCTACTGATCAAGGCGGATGTGCAAGGATCGGTAGGGGCTTTGGGCGATGCACTGTTAAAGATTTCTACCGAAGCGGTAAAGCTTAAGCTCATTCATAGTGGAGTGGGAGGCATCAACGAAACTGATGTGTTGTTAGCGGCAGCGTCAAAAGCGATTATCATTGGATTTCATGTTCGTCCCGATTCGAAAGCGGCTGCTATTGCGGAACGTGAGGGTGTGGAAATTCGGTTGTACACCATTATTTATAATATTCTTGATGATATTCGTTCGGCTGCAGAGGGGCTCCTGTCTCCAACGATCAAGGAACGAGTCATGGGGCATGCGGAGGTTCGACAGCTATTCTCTGTTCCGAAAATCGGCACCATTGCCGGCTGTTACGTGAATGATGGATTGATATCCCGTTCAAATACCAAAGTAAGAGTGGTTCGTGACCAGGTAATGGTCTATGAAGGAAAAATCGGATCATTAAGGCGGTTTAAGGACGATGCACGGGAAGTTCAGCAAGGCTATGAATGCGGAATTGGAGTTGAGAATTTTAATGATTTAAAAGTCGGCGATGTGTTAGAGGCCTACGTATTGGAAGAGGAGGCCACAAAATTATAATGCTGAATGGATAAGGGAATCCTGAATGGGGATGATCGTGGGGTTGTGTACGCTCGAACTCCATATCCCTGATGTTCAGTCGTTGAAGGGGAAGCGTCAGATACTCTCAAGCTTGATTACCCGATTGCGAAATCGGTTTAATGTTTCCGTTGCTGAAATTGATGAACAAGACCTATGGCAAAAAGCCATTTTGGGGGTGGTGTGTGTGGCAAATGAAACGGGAAGGGTCAATCAAGTCTTAGACCAGGTCCTCAACTTTATACGTTCTAATCCTTCCCTCGAGCTTTTACGATCTCAGATTGAAGTCTTGTAAGCTCCCTTTATTTTTCACGTTATGGCAAAAACCAATAGCAGTCGTGCGACGCGGGTTGCCGATCAGATCCGGATGGAAGTGGCGGAAATTCTTTCCAGAAAAACGAAAGATCCGCGTATCCAATTCGTGACCGTAACAGGGGTGAAGATGACCGCTGATCTCAAAATCGCACGGATCTATGTGACCGCTTTGGATCAAGCTCATTTTGATCAGGTGACGGGTCACGGTCTGAAAAGCGCTGTGGGATTTATTCGAACCGAATTGGGCCGACGGTTAAATCTGCGCTATACACCTGAATTAATCTTTTATCGGGATACGAGTGCCGAGTATGGGAATCGCATTGAAAAGTTGTTGGATTCGCTTCATGAAGACTCTGGGGAATCCAGGGGGACTGAAGCATCCTCATTGCTCCCCGACAAGAGTGAAATTGTAGGGGGGTAATGGCTCCAGCGGTGTCTTGTATCCACTATCCCAAAATTGTGAAGGCAGCGCAGGGAATGGCCTTACATGGAGTCCTGAATGTCAATAAGCCTGATGGGTGGACATCGCATGATGTGGTGCAGCGCCTCAGGTCGGCTTTGGGTATTCAGAAAGTCGGGCATGCAGGTACCTTGGATCCCCATGCGACAGGCGTGTTGCCGATCTTAATTGGGAAAGGAACCAAAATAGCCCAATATTTGTTGGGATGGGAAAAAGAGTACGGCGCCGTGCTTCAATTGGGCCAACGGACTGATACGCAGGATGCTTGGGGTACGGTATTAGAAGAATCACCAGTGGAATCTCTGACGGAGGAACGTATCCGATTAGCGTTTGCAACCTTTCAAGGGTCTATTCAGCAAGTGCCACCCATGTACTCGGCTGTGAAAATCGGGGGGCAGCCTTTGTATAAAAAAGCCAGGAAAGGCGAAACGGTTGAACGCCCGGCAAAAACCGTGGTGATCCATGATTTAGAAATCCAAAGACTGAATATCCCTGAGGTCGCTTTTCGGGTTGTCTGTTCTAAGGGAACCTATGTTCGAACTCTCTGCGAAGATATTGGAAACGTATTACAGGTGGGTGGACATTTAAAGTGGCTTCAGCGACGAAGGGTCGGGCCTATTCATGTTGATCAGGCCCTTGAAGTAGAATCCTTGCTTGAGGGCCTTGAATTCTCCCATCTTGATGGAGCGTTTTTGGGTTTAGATCAGGCCCTTGAAGGATTTCCCGCCGTTGAGGTCGATGGGGATGATACTCGAAAGGTGCTCCATGGGAATGCGATCTCCTGGGATCGTGTGGCCAATTCCTATTTGGACCCAAAAGGTTCACCCATGGGGGACAATAATATGGTGAGGGTGAGACAGAAAGATGGGCAATTACTTGGTTTAGGGAGGGGTCCGGTTTTTCAGGCAGGGAAGGGGGAGGCCGTATTAGCGATTGAAACGGTGTTTGCCTAGGAAATAAAAATTTTAGTTTCGTGGGGATAAGACGACATTCGTAGAAGGAATTTCTTACTGAACTCATGTAACCTTGAGGAATTGGAGGAGGAGTTATGGGCTTAACAAAAGAAGCAAAAACGGCGGCAATAGAATCGCATCGGATTCACGCCAAGGACACCGGTTCGTCTGAAGTGCAGATTTCCTTGTTAACGAATAGAATTTCGAGTTTGACCGAACATTTCAAGACACACAAAAAAGACCACCATTCCCGACGGGGCCTTTTGAGAATGGTGAGCAAGCGAAGAAAGTTATTAGATTATTTGCGGCGTCGAGATGAGGGAAAATACCAAGCCGTGATTGCTGCACTGGGCATAAGAAAATAAGACGGAATACAGGTTTTTGGGTGAGCAGAATCAATGAGATGGGTAACGGATGCCCAGTTCTCAATGCGAAGCGAAGCCTCACACTCCATATCAATATATCCACTCAAGGATCAGAAAGGTTGAAACATGATTCATTTCGTTGAAATGGAAGTTGGTGGTCGCCCGCTTCGTTTGGAAACTGGCCGAATGGCCAAACAAGCAGATGGTGCCGTGTTGGCGACCTATGCTGATACCGTGGTGTTAGCTACGGCGGTAGCCTCAAAGACCTTGAAGCCTGACGCCGATTTCTTGCCTTTGACCGTGAACTATCAAGAAAAAGCCTATTCAGCAGGGAAAATACCTGGCGGGTTTTTCAAACGGGAAGGGGCCCCCAGCGAAAAAGAGGTGTTAACCAGCCGCCTCATTGACCGCCCCATTCGGCCGTTAATGCCGGAAGGCTACTTTTATGAAACCCAGATCATCGTATCCGTGCTTTCTATTGATCAGACGATGTCTTCGGACGTCATCGGCATTGTGGCCGCATCGGCAGCACTTGCCGTTTCTGATATCCCCGGTTCCGGGTTATTGGCGGGCGTGCGAATTGGAAGAGTGAACGGCCAATTTGTGGTCAATCCCGATAAGAAGGCACAGGAGGAAAGCGAGTTAAATCTCGTAGTGGCCGGGACGAAGGACGCCGTGATGATGGTCGAGGCTGGTGCGGATGGGCTATCGGAAGACACCATGATTGACGCAATTGAACTGGCTCATGGTGAAATCAAGAATATCGTCGCCAAAATTGAAGAATTACAAGCTAAGGTGGGCAAAGCCAAACGGGTATTACAGGTAGAAGCCATTGACCCTGAACTTGAGAATGCCGTACGCCAAGTTGCGGCCGCTCCCATCTGTGATGCCATGTATATCGCAGCAAAAGCGGAACGCCAAGACCGGTTTGCCCAAATTCTCCAAGAAGCGATTGAGACGGTTGCCGGAGACGATGCCGATCGAAAAGTCAAGGTGAAAAAAGTGTTTGCAGACTTGGAATATTCCGAGGTCAGGAGAATGATTCTGGAAAAAAAGAAGAGAGCTGATGGTCGAGGTCTATCCGACATTCGCCCCATATCTTCTGAGGTGGGGATTCTTCCTCGGACCCATGGCTCTGCGTTATTTACCAGAGGGGAGACCCAGGCATTGGCTGTTGTGACTTTGGGCACTTCAGATGATGAGCAACGGATTGATGCATTGGAAGGAGAGTATTTCCGTTCATTTATGTTGCATTATAATTTCCCGCCTTTTAGCGTGGGTGAGGCGAAAATGCTTCGTGGTCCAGGACGGCGTGAAGTCGGCCATGGCAAATTAGCCGAACGTGCATTAGCGGCAGTGCTTCCGACCAAAGACGAGTTTCCCTATACCATTCGACTTGTCTCGGATATTTTGGAGTCAAACGGGTCCTCTTCAATGGCGACGATTTGTGGCGGGGCATTAGCCATGATGGATGCGGGAGTTCCCATTAAAACCCCAGTGGCAGGAATTGCGATGGGTTTAATTTTAGAACAAGGTGGCGTCGCGATTCTTTCAGATATTTTGGGAATGGAAGACCATCTTGGTGATATGGATTTCAAAGTGGCAGGAACACGAGATGGAGTCACAGCACTGCAGATGGATATAAAGATTGCCGGAATTACCCCATCCCTGATGCGACAGGCCTTGGCTCAGGCTCGTGAGGGACGATTGCACATCCTTGGGAAAATGGATGAATGCCTGACGGTGCCTCGCACCGAATTGGCAGCCTATGCGCCCCGTATTACTACAATTCAGATCAAACAAGATAAAATCCGGGATGTCATTGGGCCAGGGGGTAAAATGATTCGTAGCATCATTGCCGATTGTGGAGTGAAAGTGAATGTCGATGATTCAGGAGTGGTCACGATTGCGGCGGTTGACGGGGAGTCGGCGCAAAAGGCGATGGATATGGTTCAGCGGATTGTTGAAGAAGCGGAGATTGGGAAAATCTACCTCGGGACAGTGCGAAAGATTGTAGATTTTGGCGCCTTTGTGGAAATTCTCCCCGGCATGGATGGACTTGTGCACATTTCGCAATTAGCTCCTCATCGTGTGGCATCGGTCACGGACGAAATTTCTGAAGGTGAACAGATTCTTGTGAAAGTTCTGGAAATTGATCGACAAGGGAAGATCCGTCTTAGCCGGAAAGACGCTATGGCCGAACAGGCGGACAAGGATCAGCGGACCTCTTAAACCTGCCTGAGTCATAGAGCGTGTATAAAAAAGTCATTTTGGATAATGGAGTCCGGGTTGTCCTGGAACGGATGTCATCTTTGAAATCCGTTGCCTTAGGGGTATGGGCCACGGTCGGAAGTCGTGACGAAGACAGGGGTGAGGGTGGCCTATCTCATTTCATTGAACATATGATGTTCAAAGGTACACCAAAACGGACTGCGTCCCAAATTTCCAATGAGATCGATGCCTTGGGTGGTGAAATGAATGCCTTTACGACTCATGAAGCCACAGCTTTTTATGTAAAGGTGTTGGATCAGCAGATGAGGCTGGCTCTTGATCTCATCGCTGATCTGTTTCACGATTCAAGGTTTTCTGCAAAAGACATTGCAAAAGAAAAACAAATCGTCCTTGAGGAGATCCGGACCGTCCAGGATGATCCAGAGGACTATATTCATGAATTGCATGCCAAGGATATCTTTGGCTCCCACCCGTTGGGGCGTCCAATCCTGGGAGAGCCTGGAGTGATGAAAAGACTCAGTCGCCAATTGCTCCTGAAGTATAGGGAGCAGCATTATCGTCCTGAGCACACAATTGTTGCAGTGGCCGGAAATTTTTCCTTTCCAGAAATCATTGATACCGTCAACACATATTTTGGTAAATGGAAACGACGCGAATACGGCAAGCTTACTTCAAACATACGGGAAACACCTTGGCCCGATCATCCGCAGGAACGGCAAAGTCTTCACGTTAAGCCGTTGGAGCAGGTGCATGTGTGTGTCGGTTTTAAGGGATTGCCGGTGGGGCATCCGGATCGATATGCGGCCCATGTCTTAAGCACAATTCTGGGAGGAGGAGTCAGTTCGCGATTATTTCAGGAAATCCGGGAAAAACGTGGATTGGCCTATACCATTTATTCTCATCTTTCCGGTTTTTTGGATGGTGGGACGCTCACCGTCTATGCCGCCACCCGCCCGAATGAAATGTCAGCAGTCATTGACCGAATTTGTCAAGAAACCAAGAAATTATGCCGTCGTGACGTGGCGACCACTGAATTAGAGCGAACCAAAACACAATTAAAGGGAAGTTTGATGTTGGGCTTGGAAGGAACATACGGGCGGATGAATAAATTGGCGAAAGACGAAATGTATCAAGGGCGTCATGTCTCCCTCCAGGAGATGGTAAAGGCCATAGATCGGATTACCCCAGAACAAATTCGTCATTTAAGCCAGAAATTATTTGATCTACAGCAATTTGTGGTCACAGCATTGGGACCCATTCCAAAAAGAGGAGTTCCCAGATGGGGATGATCATCAAAACCACATTTTTTTCCGCTTGACAACCATGCCCTGGATGAGTAGCATTGGACCCTCTCGAATACCTTGTTTTCCTTTTAGGATTACGGGTATGTAGATCTGGGGAAAAGCGGTTTTGAAGATAAACAAAGGTAAGTCGTTTTTTAATTTTTTGTCATTCTAACACTGTAAGGAGGGAGCAGATGAAGAAGTCATCTCTACGTCAGGAATTGGTAGCTCTCTGTGCCTTTGGCCTGTTGAGTCTTGGATTAGTAAGCGTTGGGTATGCAGCTGGTCCTGGTCCTGACAAGTCAAAAGGTGACCCAAATGATGTCACCAGCCAAGGTGATGTTTCTTTTAAAGGTGTACCAGCTACCAGTTTAAAGGGTCGGGTTTTTGGCCATTGGGCGGATAACCCTGAGGGAGAAATATTATTCGGAATTCAGTATTGGAACACCTCTGGTCCGGCAGAGACAGGCAATCCTCCAGGCAGGGCTTCTGATGATCGAATTCAAACCCTTCCTGAATCATTGTTTTCTTGCTGTGCTTGGGGTTATCAGGGCGGGAACGAAAAGAACAATCCATATTCAGGTTGGTATACCCCGCAAACGACAGTTCGTTTAGCTGTCAAGGACAAAGCGTTAATGGACCAAATCACGAAGGCGGCCCAAGATTTCGTGGCTATGGAAGTTCAAGTAGATGGTCGTACGGTCACGGGATTTAAATTGTTACAAGAAGAATAAACATTTTTCTGATAATTCATGATTTGAATAAAAATTTTAGTCGAGGAGGGAAGCCATTATGAAAAGTGCTAAGAAGAAAGGGTTGGCCCTTGTTGGAGCTGTGGCGCTAGTCGGGGCGATGGCCTCGAGTGCAATGGCAATCGAAGCTTTTCAAGAGCGGTTTGAGTGGGGCGATTTAAGCAAGCCAACGACTCTCCAGGGTCGGGTGGCTGTGGTAGACCCCTACGATAAAGCTGTGTGGATCAATGTTGCCGTATTTGGTGGGAATGCTGAAAGTGGGTATTATTGGCAAAAATATTACCCTGGAAAAAACATCAAGGTATATCCAGGGAGCGATGAGGTGTGGAAAACACTAGTCGCGGCTGGGAAAGATTCTTCCAGTCAGGCTGTGATGACAGACACAAAGCCATCAAACTATGGTTTGGTTGAGATTGTTGTTCAAGAAACCGAGCAAAACCATCGAGTGGCTTCATCAGCCAAGGCAGTTCAGGAGGTAGCAGGGACTCCTGAAAAACCAAGAAATATTCATAGTCTCCGTTCGTTGCCTGTATTAGAGGCCATACGGGCTGATAGCTGGCCAAATAACCGAAAAATGCTTTATGATGTGTTAATCCCAGACGGGCAAGCCATTGCGGGTATCATTCCCTACTCTGATCAAGGGCTTGGGAAAATTTATGACCCAGCCAAGGGGGCGTTCGAGTCAGCAAAGTAACTTTGGCTAAAAAGCTTTTTTTAAAAGGGCCTGTGGGCAACCACAGGCCTTTTTTTGTGTTTTACTCATTCAATCTGGCTTTGAAGTCCGCGAGTTTATTGAGAGCTTCAAGCGGAGTCATCGAAAAAAGATCCATTTGTTTGACTTCATCTAAAATAATATGAGGTTTTGGTGAGATGTGTTCGAGGGAAGTCGTATTCACTAATTCCTCACTGAGTGTCACCTTTGTATATGAGGTATCCTGTTCAAGCTGAGACAGGATATTCTTGGCACGATCTAGGACTGATTTTGGTATCCCTGCCAGTTTGGCGACTTGAATGCCATAGCTTCGATCGGCCTTTCCCTGGACGATCTTTCTCAAGAACAAAACATCCTGTCCTTTTTCTTGGACGAGGACCGTATAGTTCTTGATGCCTTCACGAAGCGCCTCTAATTGAGTCATTTCATGGTAATGAGTGGCAAAAAGGGTTCGTGCTCCAAGATGTCCACGATCTAAGATATATTCGGCTAGCGCCCAGGCGATACTCAGTCCGTCATAGGTGCTGGTTCCCCTCCCAACTTCATCCAGTAACAATAAACTTCGCGAAGTCGCGGTATCCAGAATTCTGGCCGTTTCACTCATTTCCACCATGAATGTACTTTGGCCGGCGCTGAGGTCATCTGCTGCACCCACTCTGGTAAAAATCCTGTCCACAATTCCTATCCTGGCTGATTCAGCCGGCACAAAACTTCCTATTTGAGCCATAAGCACGATAAGGGCAACTTGCCGCAAGTAAGTACTTTTGCCAGCCATATTTGGTCCGGTGATTAATAAAAGTCGGTTTGTGTCCAAGTCCAGTATCGTATCGTTGGGAATAAATCCTTCAGTCTGTTGGAGGTGCTCAATGACCGGATGTCGACCTTCGGTGATCTGGATTGTTCCGCCTTCATGGACTGTAGGTTGGTGATACCGGTTGATAGAAGCTGCTTCCGCCAAGCCCGTTATGACGTCTAATGTGGCTAACTGTTGGGCCATTCCCTGTATTCTGGTGGTGGCAGATGCGACACGGAGACGGATTTCACCAAATAACTGCTCTTCCAGGTTTTTCATTTTTTGGTCTGCGCTTGAGAGCCGACCTTCGAGGTCTTGGAGCTCTAGGGTAGTAAACCGTTCGGCATTGACCAGGGTTTGTTTCCGATGGTAATCGGCAGGGACTCGAGATAAATTTGATTTCGTCACTTCAATGTAATAGCCAAAGACCTGATTGAATTTCACCTTGAGAGAGTCGATGCCGGTCCGGTTGCGTTCCCGGGTCTCCATTTCCGCCAGTAACCGGGTTCCCTCTTTTGCCAGAATTCGCAGCTCATCCAGTTCCGCATTCACGCCTTCACGAATAATGCCTCCTTCCTTTGACGAAAGAGGCGGATTGGGAATGATCGTGTCGGCAATCCATGAGGAGACATCCAGGAGTGGATCCCAGGCGGCATGGATGGTTTGAAGCATGGCAGACTGGAGTGACGGTAAGAGGTCCTGAAGGACAAGCAAGACTTCCAGTGAACGATGGAGATTGATGAGGTCTCGGGGATTGCCTACCTCCAGAACAATTCGACTATTGAGGCGTTCAAGATCTTGTACAGATTTCAAATGGTCACGAATCGTCATGCGCGCGGCAAGGTTTAGGACCAATTCCTTCACAGCTTCCTGTCGTAATTGAATGGACGTGACCTGGGTCAGGGGACGGACAATCCATTGCCGCAAGAGTCTGGTCCCCATAGGGGTTTTGGTCTTGTCCAATGTGGTGAGCAAGGTAGGGCTTTGACGCTGTTCGGATACGGGCTTCAAAACTTCTAAATTACGCAGGGTGGTCTGATCCAATTGCATTTCATGTTCGAGAAGTCGAATCCATGGTCGTCGTATATGGGCATGTGCGAGTGTTGGCTGAGTTTCGGCCAGATAGTGTAAGAGACCACCGGCAGCCTGAAGACCTGGTCGGAGACCATGTAGCTGGAGGTCTTCGAACTGATTGACTTGAAAAATTCTGGTCAGGATCGTCTTGCTGGCCTCAAGGTCAAAAGTCGTTGCCTGACGAGACACGTTGCGGGCGATTGGTAAGGACTGGAATACGGAGGTCATTTCCTCCTGAAGTTGAGCAGGAAAGATGACTTCTTTAGGCTCAAGGCGGACAAGTTCATCGACAATCTCTTGCAGTGAATGCTGCATCCAGGATTCTGAGATCCAAAACTCACCCGTTGAAAGATCCATAGAGGCCAGTCCGAAGCGATTGGCTGGCTTGGTCTTTTCCGGTACGGATAACGGGGTGTAACACAGGGCTGATAGGAAATTGCCCTCTCCTGCCGGAAGCAACTCATGATCGTATAAGGTTCCAGGGGTATAGACACGCACGACTTCACGACGGACGAGCCCTTTGGCAATTTTGGGGTCTTCGACTTGTTCGCACAAGGCCACTATTTTCCCGGCCTTTAAGAGTTTGGCGATATACCCGGTTGAGGTGTGATAGGGCACTCCGCAAAGAGGGATGGCCTCCCCTTTAACCTTCCCTCTGGCCGTTAACACGATGCCAAGAAGTTTCGAAGCTTCTTCAGCGTCCTCAAAAAACATTTCATAAAAATCTCCAACACGAAAAAATACAATGGCATCAGTATGTTGAGCCTTGACGGCTCGGAATTGGCGCATGAGCGGGGAAAGTTCCTGGTCTTTCATCGGGGAAAGTGTTTCGTCATTATTGCTGTGGAATGTGGGGAATCATCGGAAACGAGTGTGTTGAACAATGCAGTTGCAGGTTGATGCCGTGCCTTCTTGATTCTTTTTTGGATCGGATGGCGGCACGACCATGAAGGTTCAGTTGTATGCGGTACAGATAAGTTGAGTCAATGTGGCTTTGAAAACTTTCCTTTTATGTTGGCCACCTTTCGGATACTTTTGGGTCCAGTTCCAGATAGAGTGGCAAAGCGGATGTCTTCTGCCTCTCCGTATTCCAAGAAAATGACCATATGGTCGGAGGGTAATATTTGAGGGAACCGCTCCGCCCATTCAATCAGGACAATTGTGTTTGGAGTGAAATATTCCTCCAGCCCTAAGCTGAATAGATCGGATGGACCCTCAAGGCGATATAAATCCACATGAATAAGCGGAATAGTACCTGGATATTCTTGAATAAGGGTAAACGTGGGGCTGCTGACTTGATCCATTGGAATTCCTAGCCCCAGGGCGATGCCACAAGTGAGAACGGTTTTTCCGGCTCCCAAGTCGCCTGTTAAAGCTACTACGTCTCCCCCTGTGAAATGTTGCCCTAACCGTTCACCGAATTTGATGGTTTCCTGGACAGAATTCATTCGTAGATGAAAGGCATCCTGGCTTGAGGTCTGAGGAATGGGTTGAGAGGGATTCAGGTTCACGAGGTCCTACGAGTGAGACAGAGTATGGGTCAATGCATGGGGGATCGCGTTCAGCACATCACCGGCGATCAGTCCTGGTTGACCAATGGTGGCTGCAGCCAGATCGCCTGCCAATCCATGCAGGTAGACTCCAACCCTGGCCGCATCCCAACCGCTCAAGCCCTGAGCTAATAACCCCGTAATTATTCCGGTTAGGACATCTCCCATTCCTGCGGAAGCCATTCCAGGATTGCCTGTTGAGCAAATGGCCACCTGTCCCTGGGTGTCGGCGATGATGGTTCGAGCACCTTTTAGTACTAAAACCACCTGATGTTGCATGGCAAATTGTCTGCTGACGCCGATGCGATCCTCATTGACCTGTTGAGAGGAAGAGCCTGGAAGAAGTCTGGCCATCTCTCCTGGATGTGGCGTTAGAACAGGTGGTTGTTTCATGGAGGAAAAAATTTGGGTATGTTGTGCTAACCCATTAAGGGCATCGGCATCGAGAACGCAGGGTGCTTCCAATTGAGGAAGGAGATGACACAAGACTTTGGTTGTTTCAGGAGAAATCCCCATACCAGGTCCGAAAGCCAGAGCCGATTTTGTGGCTGCGAACGCAAGAAGAACCGGATAGGCCTCCATTCCCAGCAAACGTTGGGACGATTCTGGCATGGGTTCAGTCATGACTTCCAGAAGTTTTGACTCCAGGATGGGGAAAACGCTTTGAGGAGTGGCTACGGTAACCAGTCCGGTTCCAATACGAAGTGCTCCTAGCCCAGCCATAGCCGGAGCTCCGGTTTTCCCTGGGGAACCACCAACGATACCTGCATGTCCAAAGGTCCCCTTATGTGAAGACGGAGGGCGAAGAGGAATGAAAGGGCGAACTAGCTCTTGCGAAAGAAGGTGAATCTGAGGATGAAAAGCCAATACAAAGTCCTGGGGAATCCCAATATCGATGACCTGAACGGTGCCAACTTTGTCGATTGCCGACCCCAAAAACAGGCCGCGTTTCGGGTATCCGAACGTCACAGTGAGATCGGCCTGAACCGCGGTTCCCAGTATGGCCCCCGTATTGCTATCCAGCCCTGATGGAATATCTATGGCTACGGTAAAGGCCTGCGAGGCATTCATGGCTTCAATGGCGAAGGAGTAGGGGGAGCGAACTAAAGAAGAGAGGCCCGTACCAAGGAGCGCATCGATAAGAATGTCAGCGTCTTGGGTGAAAGAATGCAGGGATTCTTCGGATGGATTGACGGTTATCAGTGACGGGTTGATTACTTTGTTAAGCCGCCGATACATAATCTTGGCATCAGGACTGAGGTCCTTGAGCGGAGCCATTAAGACTACCCTTAGCTTTGCCCCTTTTTTTGCCATCAGCCTGGCTATGACCAAACCATCTCCACCATTATTGCCCTTGCCACAAAAAATGACGACCTTTTTGCCTTTAGGGGAACCCCAGGCTTCTATGAGGTGGGTCATCGCGCCGGTTCCAGCCCGCTCCATCAAGGTTAGGCCGGGAACCTTGCCTTCTTGGATCGTGCGCCGATCAAGCGTTTGCATCTGTGCAGCGGTCACGACCCACATAGGCAGATCACAGGAATAGGGAGAAATGGTTCATTAAAGCTTGGGCAACTTAAGTCATGCGAAGAAGGGTCAGGACGAGAGTCGTGTTCAACCGTGTCTTTGGATCATGCCCGGTGCACACGGATGAGGTTCAGATTCTTCTGATAGACGTTAATCCATGAGGTGTTTCATGTCACGGACTGCTCGTTCGAGTCCGACAAATATGGCATGAGCGATAATGCTATGCCCGATGTTAAATTCTTCAATTTCTGAAATGCTGGTTAGTCGCTTGATATTTCGGTAATTCAGCCCATGCCCTGCGCTCACACGCACTCCTAATTTCGACGCGAGTTTAGCTGTTTGAACCAACGCGTCAAGCTCAACATCTTCTTCCTGCTGACGGCGGGTATTGGCATACCGACCGGTATGCAGTTCCACGCAGTCGGCTTGGACCTTGTGGGCGGCGCGAAGTTGATTGACATCAGGATCAATAAAAAGACTGACAGGGATGCCGCCTTCATGGAGTAATTGCACCATGGCCTGGATACGGTCCCGATGCTCGATCACGTCCAACCCACCTTCTGTGGTGAGTTCCTGGCGCCGTTCGGGCACAAGGGTCACAAGATCGGGTTTAATGTTCAAGGCAATTTTGGCCACGGCATCGTCAGCGGCCATTTCTAAGTTGAGATGCGTCTGCACGGTTTCACGCAAAATGGTCAGATCTCGATCCTGAATATGCCGCCGGTCCTCCCGGAGATGCACCACAATGCCATCGGCCCCGGCAAGGTGAACCAACGAAGCCGCAATAATGGGGTCTGGTTCATGTCCACCACGAGCTTGGCGAAGCGTCGCCACATGGTCGATATTCACGCCGAGTCGTGCCATGGAAGTCCTTGAAGCGCTGGGTGAGTGATGAATCTACAAGATCTCATTATGGCAAAAGGGAAAATCTTCCTGCAATAAACGGAAGTGTGTTTCAGGGAGAATGAGTCAGGAAAAATTGACTGAAATTTCCCATCCTCTGAAATTGACTGGTCGCGTCACCTCATCTAGAATAAAAACTCCATTAAATCGTACGATTATCTATCCATTTCCTTCCCAAACCATCAAGGACGATTCGTCATTTTACACCAACAATGGAACCTTTTTACCGAATTCAACGACTGCCAGGATACGTCTTCTCCCAGGTTCAAGAGTTAAAACTCCAAGCCCGGAAGCGGGGAGAAGATATCATTGATTTAGGCATGGGCAATCCCGACCAGCCCACACCCCGTCATATTGTAGACAAATTGATTGAGACCGCGCGACTCGGGCGCAATCATCGGTATTCGGCTTCACGGGGCATTACCAAATTGCGTCATGCGATCTGCGATTGGTATCAGCGAAATTATGAGGTCAATCTCGATCCGGAAACAGAAGCGATTGTGACCCTGGGGGTGAAAGAAGGGTTGGCGCATTTGGCCCTGGCCATGGTGGGCCCGGGTGACGTGGTTTTGGCCCCGTCTCCGACGTATCCGATTCATATGTACAGTGTGGTCATTGCGGGCGGAGAAGTCCGTGGGGTTGAACTCGGGCCTGATTCTGATTTTTTTGAAAACCTGAAAAAGGCCTTTAAGCAGACGCAACCGGCTCCTCGGGCGTTGATCATCAGTTTTCCTCATAATCCAACCACCCGGGTGGTTGATCTGGAGTTCTTTAAAAAGGTGGTGGAGTTTGCTCTGGAACACCAAGTCTGGGTCATTCATGATTTGGCCTATGCCGATATCGTGTTCGATGGGTATAAGGCACCCAGCCTTCTTCAAATTCCTGAAGCCAAACAGATTGGCGTGGAATTTTATTCCCTCTCGAAGAGTTATAATATGCCGGGTTGGCGAGTAGGATTCTGTGTCGGGAATCGTGAGGTCATTGGGGCGTTGACCAAGATCAAAAGTTACCTGGATTATGGCATGTTCCAGCCAATTCAAATTGCCAGTATTATAGCCCTGAATGGTCAGCAGGATTGCGTCAAGGAAATTGTGGGACGATATGAGCGACGGCGCAATGCTCTGGTCCGCGGACTCAACCGCATTGGTTGGCCGATTGACTATCCTCGCGCCACGATGTTTGCCTGGGCAAAAATCCCACAACCCTACCTCGGAATGGGATCATTGGAGTTTTCCAAGTTATTATTACGAGAGGCCAAAGTTGCGGTGTCACCAGGGATAGGATTTGGAGAAGGGGGCGATGACTATGTTCGCTTTGCGCTAGTCGAAAATGAGCACCGAATTTTTCAGGCCGTCAGAGGAATCCGTCAGGCCTTAAAGTTGGATGGAGAACTGTGATGCGAAAGGCTATCCAGGTCGGGTTAATCGGATTTGGCACCGTGGGAACAGGAACAGTGAAGATCCTTCAGGAGAATGCCAGTCTCATCACCAAACGGGTCGGAGTTCCGGTATCGCTTGCGCGGATTGCGGACCTGGACATCACAACGGATCGTGGAGTCTCGGTGCCTCAAGGAGTGATGACGACGGATATTCGGGATATCCTGGATGATCCTGCTATTGATATTATCGTGGAATTGATTGGCGGGCATGAGCCGGCCAAACAGTTTATTCTTCAGGCGCTTGAACGCAAAAAGTGCGTGGTAACGGCGAATAAAGCCTTGTTGGCCGATCATGGCGAAGAAATTTTTGAGGCGGCATTCAAGGCAGGTGTTGATCTCGGGTTTGAAGCGAGTGTCGGGGGAGGCATCCCTATCATCCGATCGCTCACCGAAGGGTTAGCGGCGAATCGGATGGTGTCCATTACGGGGATTATGAACGGCACATCCAATTATATTCTGACTCGGATGACCAATGAACACCGTGATTTTAACAAGATTTTACTGGAAGCTAAGCGGGAGGGTTATGCGGAGGCGGACCCGTCATTGGATGTTGATGGCGTGGATGCGGCTCACAAATTGGCCATCATGGTGAATCTTGCGTATGGGACTCCCGTGCCCATGCGAGCCATCTTTACCGAAGGTATTTCCCATATTTCGACGCTGGATATTGAGTTTGCCCGTGAATTTGGGTTTACCGTTAAATTGCTGGGAATCGCCAAGCTTCAAGAGCATGCCATTGAGGCACGAGTGCATCCCACCCTGGTGCCGGCCGGGTCTCCCATTGCACAGGTGAATGGAGTCTACAATGCCATTCATCTCATTGGGGATGCGGTAGGGGATATTGTGCTTTACGGCAAAGGGGCTGGATCGCTCCCAACAGCCAGCGCGGTGGTGGGGGACATTATCGATCTGGCACGGAATCGCATTGCTGGGGTTGCCGGACGGGTTCCTCTGACCTCTTTCCGATGGGAATCGCGGGCGCCCATTGATATAAAACCGATGGACGACATTGAAAGCCGGTATTATTTGCGGTGCATGGTCAAGGATCAGCCTGGGGTTCTGTCGGCCATATCAGGGATTCTTGGGCAACGTGGGATCAGCATCTCGTCCGTTCTCCAAAAGGGGCGAAAGGAAGGCCAAACCGTGCCATTGGTCATATTGACGCATCGCTCGATAGAGCGAGGAGTTCAATTGGCACTCCAGGAAATTAATGCACTTCCCATGGTATCAGAGCCAACGACGTTACTTCGTATGGAAGGGGTGGAATAATAAATGAACCCAAATTGCGTCACGAAGGGGGATATTCCATTATGATTCCTTGGCGTGGCATTATCGAGGAATATCGGAAATTTCTCCCGGTGGGAGAGCAGACTCCGATCGTGTCACTACTAGAGGGAAATACCCCACTCATTCCGGCAAAGCGCTTGGCCGGGAAAATTTGTCCCGGCCTGGGTCTGTATCTGAAGATAGAAGGAGCCAATCCAACGGGTTCCTTTAAGGACCGGGGGATGACCATGGCGGTTTCTAAAGCCCTGGAAAACAAGGCTCGGGGACTCATGTGTGCCTCGACCGGCAACACCTCCGCTTCCGCAGCAGCCTATGGGGCCAAAGCAGGGCTGCCGGTGTATGTGGTCGTGCCGGCAGGAAATATCGCGTTAGGTAAGTTGACGCAGGCCCTCATGCATGGGGCTCGAGTCATTCAGATTGAGGGAAACTTTGATCAGGCCTTAACGATCGTAAAAGATTTGTGCGAGGAAACCGCCATTGAATTGGTCAATTCAATTAACCCGTTTCGTTTAGAAGGCCAAAAAACGGCCGCCATGGAAATTTGCGATCAGTTGGGGTATGCACCGGTCATTCATGCCCTGCCGGTAGGGAACGCTGGGAATATTACGGCGTATTGGCGAGGATATCGGGAGTACCACAAGGCCGGACAAACGCAAGGGTTGCCTCGTATGTTTGGGTTTCAAGCGGAAGGAGCGGCGCCCTTGGTCAGGGGTCATGTCGTGGAGGAGCCGAAAACCATTGCTTCAGCTATTCGGATTGGCAATCCGGCCAGTTGGTGTTTGGCCTTGGAAGCGGTGGAGGAATCACACGGATACCTGGATATGGTGTCGGACGAAGAAATTCTTCGAGCGTATCAAATGGTGGCGAGTGAAGAAGGGGTTTTTTGCGAGCCCGCTTCCGCGGCCTCTCTTGCAGGAATTGATAAAATGAATCGCGCCGGGTTGTTGCCGAAAGAGGGGGACATTGTGTGTACCTTAACCGGACACGGGTTAAAAGATCCGGATACGGCCATCTCGGTCTCCTATCGACCCGTCACGGTTCCTGCAACACATGAAGCGGTCAGAGCCCAATTAACCAATCCCTAATTCCTCATGGCCTTCCGAAAACTCGGATTGTTTGTTCAACTACTCATTAACTCAACACAGTGAGGCTCAGGTCGTGCGAAAAACGATCGTGATTCACGTCGATGGATTGACGGGACAGTCATATCAGGAATTAGGAGACCAAACCGTCTTGCAATCGGCTCGGACACCGCACCTGGATGAATTGGCGGGGCATGGTGAGCTGGGACGCTTAGGGGTTCCCCGAGAAACCCGTCCCTTTTGCGGGGAACTGGCCCTGCTTGCTTTATTAGGATACGATCCACACAAATGGTATACCGGCCCTGGTGCCTTTGAGGCAGGGGGCTTAGAGGTTGTTCTGGACGCCCATGATGTGGCCTATCTTTGTCATTTGGTGACTCTCCGGGGTCAGGATGGATGGGGGGATGAGAAAAAATTTGGTCCCCAGTTATTTATGGCCGACCCCTTTGGCGGAGGAATCGGGACTGAGGACGCTCGAGAACTCATTGACGCCGTCAATGAACAATTGGTTTCTGAAAATATTCAATTTTACATGGGTAGCCATTATCGGCATCTTATGGTCTGGGTGGGGGCGAGCGGGAAAGTGGCCTGTCGCAACCCATACGAGGCTTTAGGACAGTCGATCGAGGCGTATCTGCCTACCGGTGATGGATCGCAAATCCTACGTGAACTCATGGCGGCTTCTAGGGCCATCCTCTGTCATCACCCTGTGAACCATGATCGCCTCAATGCCGGGTTGAAGCCGGCCAATTGTCTATGGTTGTGGGGATCAGGAAAACCTGTAGAATTGCCTCGGTTACATGAGCGGTGGCCAGTCAACGGTATCGTGATTTCGCCCGATGGGCCGTATGTCGGTGTTGGAATGGCCGCGGGACTTCAGACAGTCAAGGTTGAACATGTGGCAGAGGGAGATATCATCTGGTTACAGACCATGGCCAATAAAGCTTCGGCTGCGTTGGACAAACATGACCTGGTCTGCCTGCACATTCCCTTTTCCGAGTGGGGATTGAAGGATGGACAGGCGGTGCCACCCTCACAATTAGTGGAATATCTTCAGCAAGTGGACGACCAGGTGATTGGAGCCATACATCAGTCTGTTGGAAGCCACGACTCCCTCCGGATCGTCGTCCTGGTTACTCCGTGTCCGAATTGGCAGAAAGATGGAGGTTCTTCCATATCGCCCTATCTGGTGGTTGAAGGGCCATGGGAAAAATCCGAAAATCATGCGGTGCCATTGAATGAACGAGAGGTAGCCACCCGCCAACTCCGTGATGCCACCAAACTGTTCGAGCGATTTATGGTCACTCGCTAAGTCCTATGGCACTGTACATTCAAAAATTCGGCGGTACATCAGTGGGAAGCCTGGAACGCATTCAAAACGTGGCTCGACTTATTGAGCGCACCTACCGGGAGGGGCATCAATTGGTGGTCGTGTTGTCCGCGATGAGCGGGGAAACGGACCGCCTCATGAAAATGGCCAAGACCTTGAGCGTCGATCCTGATGATCGGGAACTGGATGTGTTACTTTCTTCTGGAGAACGGGTCACGATTGCGTTGATGGCGATGACCCTCAAAAGTCTGGGGATCAGGGCGCAATCCTTTACGGGACGTCAGGTTGGGATTGTCACCGATAGCATGCATACCAAAGCCCGTGTCTCCCGTGTGGATACGGATCGGGTGCTGGGGGCCTTACGTGACGGAATTATTCCCATCGTAGCCGGATTTCAAGGTATCAACGCCGCCTCCGATGTGACGACGTTAGGGCGCGGCGGCTCTGATTTGACGGCCGTAGTCTTGGCGGCGGCGCTCAAGGCCGATACCTGCTGTATTTATACCGACGTGGATGGTGTGTACACTGCCGATCCCAATATTGTGGCAGGCGCAAGACGGTTGGATAAAATCTCCTATGAAGAAATGTTAGAGTTAGCGAGTCTGGGTGCTAAAGTCCTACAGTCTCGTTCGGTAGAGTTAGCTGCGAAATATCAGGTACCTGTGGAAGTGCGATCCAGTTTTCAAGAGGGGCCTGGAACCTGCGTGGTAAAAGAGGATGACGATATGGAACAAGTCTTAGTCTCGGGGATCACGGGTGATCGGAATCAAGCCAAGGTCACGGTGGTCGGGGTCCCGGATCACCCAGGGATTGCGGCCACATTGTTCTGCTCCATTGCCGACGCCGCCATCAATGTGGATATGATTATTCAAAATGTGAGTCAGGATTCCCTAACGGACATATCCTTCACGGTGCCGAGAGCTGATCTGACCCGTGGCATGGGTCTTATCAAAGAAATTGCCAAATCGGTGGAAGCCCGGTCAGTTGAGGTGAACGAATCCATTGCCAAAGTTTCGTTAGTGGGAGTGGGGATGCGTTCGCATTCCGGTGTCGCAGCCAGAATGTTTCAGACCCTCTCACGTGAAGGCATTAATATCATGATGATCAGTACCTCGGAAATTAAAATCTCTTGTGTGGTGGAAGAAAAATACATGGAGTTAGCTGTTCGGGCCTTGCACCAGGAATTTGAATTAGAAGTTCCTCCTGGGAGCAGAAAGGCCTAGCATGGAGATGTGTGTATACACCGATAGGGCATATGCGTGAGATGAATTCTCAATTTCCGGTCATTGAAATCTATGATACGACCCTCCGAGATGGAGCTCAGGCCGAAGATGTCAGCTTTTCGGTGGAGGATAAGGTGCGTATCGCCCTTAAATTGGATGAACTGGGAGTGCATTTCATCGAAGGAGGGTGGCCGGGAGCCAACCCGAAGGACATTGCGTTTTTCCAAGTCATGAAATCGACTCCATTGCAGCACGCGAAAATTGTGGCATTTGGTTCGACGCGAAAAGCCAAAAATACCGCAAAGGCCGATCCGACACTGGAAGCCCTCTTATCCGCTGAGACGGATATTGTGACCATCTTTGGGAAAAGTTGGACCCTCCATGTGACGGAAGCCTTGGAAACAACCTTGGCAATCAATTTAGAGCTGATTGCCGATTCCATCTCCTATCTCCGGTCGAGGGGACGGCAGGTCTTTTACGATGCCGAACATTTTTTCGATGGCTATAAAACGGACCCCGCCTACGCCATGAAAACCATTCACGCTGCGGCGGAAGCCGGGGCGGAGCGGATCGTGTTGTGCGACACCAATGGAGGAACGATGCCCTGGGATATCGGGGAGATCTTTGCGAAGATCCGCAAGAACTGCTCTGTGCCGTTAGGCATCCACGCACACAATGATGCGGAGATGGGGGTCGCCAATTCCTTGATCGCCGTGCAAGCGGGAGCAATCCAGGTCCAGGGAACAATTAATGGCATTGGAGAGCGGTGCGGGAATGCCAACCTGTGTTCCGTTATGGCCAATTTGGAATTAAAAATGGAGCGAACAGCCCTGGGGGATGGACGTTTGGCTCACCTTCATGCCATTTCTCATTATGTGGCTGAGATGGCTAATCTGACTCCCAATAAACGGCAGCCTTATGTGGGAGATACGGCGTTTGCTCATAAGGGGGGGGTGCATATTCATGCGGTGCAAAAAAACCCGCTCACCTACGAACATGTGAATCCTGATATCGTCGGAAACCATCGCCGCGTACTCATTTCCGATAGCAGTGGACGAAGTGCCGTATTTGGAAAGATGGAAACCTTCGGGCTGGACCTTCCTCAGGATAATCCCAAGGTCCTTGAATTACTGGATTCCCTCAAAACATTGGAATATGAAGGCTACCAATTTGAAGGCGCAGAAGGGTCTTTTGAATTGTTAGTGCGGAAAGCCATGGGGACCTATACCCCATCCTTCGAATTCCTGGGGTGCCGGATCATTGTGGAAAAACGGAAAACGAATGAAGACCCTATTTCCGAAGCCACGATTATGGTCAAAGTCGGAGAGGTGGTTGAACATACCGCGGCGGTCGGTGATGGGCCGGTAAATGCTCTCGATCATGCCCTTCGGAAAGCACTGGAACATTTCTATCCGCAGTTAAAGGAAGTCAAACTTCTGGACTATAAGGTCCGTGTGTTGACCGGGCGACATGGAACCGGTTCTCGTGTGCGAGTCCTGATTGAGTCGGGGGATCACAAGGAAAAATGGGGGACGGTCGGGGTATCGGAGAATATTATTGAAGCCAGTTGGCAGGCCCTCGCCGACAGTATTGAGTATAAGCTCATGAAGGAGAAGCCGTAAAAGTGATGGCGGTCTCTCTTGGCATAGGCTGACAAAGGGAAAACCTTTAAAAAGCCTGGTTCTTGACATCATCTGCGTTGCCCGTTACGTTGCTGCCAGCAACAAGGGTCGGAGGCGTGAATTCACAATCCGTATGGACGGTCTTCGAGACCACTGGTGAGGGGGTTTTGATGTATGCGCAAGGCTGACATTGCCGAAATTATTACAGAGACGGCGGCTATCCAAAAAACCGACTCCATGGAAATGGTTGAGCATGTCTTGGATTTGATCAAGTCCATGCTTCAACAAGGGGAAGTTGTGAAAATTGCCGGATTTGGGAACTTTGTTGTTCGGAATAAGGGAGAGCGGAAAGGCAGGAACCCAAGGACCGGAGAAGAAATTGCCATTACGCCCAGACGAGTGGTGACCTTCCGACCAAGCCAACTCTTTAAGAAATATGTCAATTCTTGACGGGCGAGAATCTCGCAATCGGTCTCGTTCACTCTCTTGCTAGATACACCGTGGGGTGATTGCAGGTATGGGAGGTGGAACCAAATACGAGGATAAGGCCTTTTATAAAATAGGGGAAGTCGCCGATTTGACGAATCTTCCCGCGTATGTCCTGCGGTTTTGGGAGTCGGAATTCATTTTTCTCAAACCGAAGAAAAGTCAGGGCAAACATCGGGTCTATTCGAAAGCCGACATTGAAACGGTCTTTGAAATAAAACGGATGCTTTATGATGAAGGGTATACGATTGCAGGCCTGAAGCGGTATTGGTATCGCAAAAAACGATCAGAAAAAGCTGTTCAAGTCCCCAAAGACCGTGTGGAAAAAGCGAAGGTGGAGCTACAAGGTATTCTGAAGATTTTGGGGCGAACGACGGTGTAGATTTTTAGCCACTAACAATGGATGGGAATACGACTGGTCAGCAGAACGTCGGGGCGTAGCGCAGCCCGGTAGCGCACTCGCTTGGGGTGCGAGAGGTCGGAGGTTCAAATCCTCTCGCCCCGACCATGTTTTTCTGCCAGCAGAAAGGGTTTTTCGTCTCCCTAGTATGTTCAAAGGGGGAGTCAATTGGACAATACGAAGGTTCGCTAGGCTTGTAAGTCCTCATCTTCAGCCAGCTCCTCACCCTCGGGCATTCCATACGCCACATATTTCGCATAGGAGAGATAAATCTGGCTGCTGTCTCTCATGGCCTTTGAGCCAGCCTTCATTCTATGGAATCGGTTTTTGGATTCCGCATCGGTCTGTGTTTCGAGCTGACTCACATGTTCCTGTAATAACATGGAATAGCGCTGCATCGCTTGCTCTATTTCCAAATAGGCTTGCAGAATGTCTTCTTGCATGAATGTTCCTCCTTCATAATGTCCTCCACCTTACAAAAGGCTGTTCCCAGGGTCAACTTACCGGAACCGTAGATTGAGCGTGTAGCATGACGATCACAGTAACCGAGGGAAAGCCTCTCGTGATGAAGAGCCGTTTGACCGATTTTTTAGATATTCAGTAAAATGGGTACCGGGTAAGAGGGTCCGCAACGTGTGTTTCGCCATAATTTTGAAATCTGTAGCGTAGTCCGCGCGATCCATGAGCCTCCACCCGCCGCGCCATTGGATTTCCGTTGTCATTCCCATTAAAGATGAACGGGAGAACATTCCGCTATTGGCGAGCCAATTGCTCAAGTTTTTTGAGTCAAGGCCTGAAAGTGGCTCCGCGGCATTTGAACTCGTCTTTGTGGACGATGGGAGTCTGGACGGGAGTGGGCCCCTGCTGGATCAATTAGCCGTACAGTTTCCTGCGATACGGGTGATTCATTTAGACCGGAATTATGGACAAACGGCGGCATTCGATGCGGGCTTTCGAGAGGCCAGAGGAGAACTCGTTGCCACGATGGACGGTGATTTGCAGTATGACCCGAATGACTTTGCTAAACTGCTTCCATTCGTGGAACGGTATGATTTAGTGTGTGGGCGACGACAAGCCAGACATGACAATCTGGTCCGTCGATGGTCGTCAAAAATTGCCAACCAGGTTCGCAATTGGGCTGTGCATGACGGCATTTCAGACACCGGATGTTCTTTGAAGGTCTTTAAGCAGGCTGTGGTCAAACGACTTCCTCCATTTAAAAACATGCACCGATTTTTCCCGGCACT
>JAGQKG010000169.1 GCA_020430245.1 Nitrospira sp. | reverse complement strand
CTATCTCGGCTTTTCGTGCTGGTTCCAAAACGCGATCGGGCAATGCGCCAAATAATGGTTCCATATTACACCCCACAATCTTGACCAATTTTTCCACCAATTCACGAACAGTCACGAGCATCCCCATACCTAAATCAAGCGTGCCCCCCTCAATCTGTGGCATCTGAGCCGCCGCAAGAAATCCGTCGATGACGTCATCAATATAAATCCAGTCGGCCCTCCATTGCCCACTGGAAAGCTTTGGAGATTCGCCCTTTAGAAGAGAGAGTACAACAGAGGGAATTAATTTCCGAAAATCTTGTCCTGGCCCATATGTCATAAAGGTTCTAAGGATCACCAAAGGAGTCCCATAGAGTCCATGAAACATACGGCCATACGCACTACTCGCCCACTTAGCAGCCGCATAAGGAGAACTCGGAATCACCTCGGAATCTTCGGATTGCGGCTCATTAAGGGACCCTGCCAATACCACCCGTTGACAACCAACTTCAGTCGCAACCGTTAGCAGATTTACGGTGCTTGTGAGCAGGCTATGGAATGTCGGCAACACGAATTCCACAGTTTGGATAGCTGAAGCCAACCCCGACATATGAAAAATGATATCGGGTTTGACGTTGGCGAGCAGACGGCGAACTGCTCCCAGATCCTCCAAGTTCGTTTGCCACCAGAGAGGTCCACCCTTGAGATTTGGCCTTTGGGTACGAGAAGTCGCATGGACTTCTCCACTAATCGGGCATAATCGCTGAAACAAATGGGTTCCCAAAAACCCGCTTGCACCAGTGATCAACACTGTGGCATCTGACAAGAAGATCATTATCCGTATTGTCAAGAGCGCCTATCTCGCTCTTACCCCCTAGTATTATCCGAGATGTTCTTAAAAAGACGATCGCCGAAGTAAAGTCGGTTAGTTCGCATGGTATACTCAACGGCTACAAGAGGACTATCACTCATCGCCCTTCCCGAATAACTTCCGACAAGTGCTCAATACACAGTCATTCCCCTTAAATACTGAAAATGAACGGGACGTCATGATTCGGCAGCTCAACGGAATCGAGAGAATTAAATAGGGGAAATCTGTAGTAGGGGGGAAAATGCCAAATTCCTTAAAGTATTGGAATGTATCGTTAAGGCCAAAAACATGAGGAGAGAAAGTATAATTTTCATTCAGAAATAGCGAGTACGAATAAAATTATGTCAACTGACACCCATGCATTTCCACAGATTTCACAAGGTTTTCTGATGTACCAATATCAATATATTTCCCTTCTGGAAATACCACCCCATACACCTGCAACCCTTTTTGGATTGCCGCTTGGATCACGGCTCCAACGGTCAGTTCCCTTCCTTCCGTCTTCCCGGTTTTTGAAATCTGAACGTCATTTTTCCTTCGATATTCCTGAAGGTATTCATGCATAAACTGTGTAAAAACTGGCGTCCACACCCCACCTAACCAACAGAACTGCAGGTCAGTTTTATCCGGCTTCAAAAGCATTGCGTGAATTTTCCCCTTCTCATCTATCTCCACCATATCCATGAGTTGGGAATTATGAGCAGGGAAAACGGCCAGGACCAAATCGGCTCGTGTGGTTACTTGCTGTTTCAGTAACGGGCTAAACACGTTTCTGGAGCTGATCATAATATCTGGAAATCCAAAAGCTACCAACTTATCATGAACAAACGGGTACGCTTGATCTAAAGTAAATGGAGGACCAAAGGATTCCCCCATGATCAAATACCCCAAATGCATGTTTACGAATTCCCCATGACCGAAATAAGCGGGAATATCCCATTTGCCTTTCCGAAGAATAATATATGCTTTTGCGATTCCTGCTAATTGAAACTTCTCCAATAAATAGTGCCCCACAACCTTTGGCCGAGGTTGAGGACTTCCCTGCATGAGTTGAAAGCCAAGAGGGAACAACTCTTTACTGCAAGGCAACGGGGCAATTCTTTCGGCTTGCCCGCCAGCAGGCATCAATCCAACGACCTCTCTCTCGCAAGTCTCCGTGGAAACGCCGATCAAATGATTCAGCCTATTCTTCGTCATTTTTCCATTGAATGCTCAGTCAATAATTTCCTGCAACAACCCATTATCAGCTAGAATCGTTGCTGCTTCAGAAATAATACGAAAAGGCATGTTTGACCGATTCGCAATTTCTAAAAGGGAGGAATGGCCATCGGATAGATTGAGCACCCAAAGCATTGCCATCTCTCGTTTGGCTCCCTCAGACTCACCTCCGATTGCCCGATACAAACCTCTTTTTCCCAGTTGAGGTTCACACTGAAGGTTTTGACTGAGAAAGATTTTGTTCCCTTCTAGAAGGGTCAAGACTCCCAAACAACAGGTGAATGATTCTTCGAGAAATTCCGGTTGAACAAACGTCAGATTGTCACCAGAGGTGTGATATTCAGGATATTCTCCATGTGGCGTTCTCATAAAACAGCCAACAGGCAAATTGAAACCTGGCGAACAATATTGCCTTTCATCATACCCATAAGGGAAAAAATCGATAATGGTATGCGCCGTCCCAGAAGTTTTCAGAATATGACTGAAAGCCTGATCAATTTCAGCATTGCCCTGCCGACTTTTTTTGTAGGTCACCCTCCCAGAATCCCCCACTCCGGTCAGGACCATTCCAGCTTTGATCATGGACACTTGTCCTTCATGCAACGCCAACCAAGTAATAGACCCAATCGTTCCAGGAATAAAAAGGAATCGATACGAGTAGCGTAAGGATTTCGAACATAGGGCTTTCGCAAGAAACATCGAAAGTGCAATTCCGGAAATATTGTCATTACATAGAGATGGATGACAAATATGAGACGAAATTAAAATCTCTTCCTCCAATTCCCCTCTTATATAATATTCCCCATAGGTTAAGTGACCCTCTGCCAGGGTCGAATCAATGCATACTTCATATTCCTTATCTTTCAGCTCCATCAACTGCTGGTGACTCAGGCAGAATCCCCAGCTTTCCTTGTAGTAGGACGTTCGGTAGGGAATCCTCTCAGGGTCGCTAGGGAGAGAATACAAGTGAGGGCGTAATTCTTCGAGAGTCATTGTGGCGTGAATCGGCTGGCTATAACTGACAACATGCAAGTTGGATTTTTGAAAATCGACAACTCGCTCACCCCTCGTGTTCTTGATGTACGCATCTTGAATATTCCACTCCTTGGGTACGATCCAATCAAAGACCTTGGTCCCGCTCGGAATTTCATGGACCTTAACAGGAATATGCTTTCCAATGAGGTGAAGTGTCTCTCGAACACCATTGCCTGTAATACTCCGACAAATGGGATACAGATCGGCAATAAACCGATGCATCTCTTGACCAATCTGAATTACGGTTTCGTCAGTCATTTACCACTTCATGCTTGTGGGTTTCAGCCATTTGGAAGGATAAAGTCAGGAAAGCCTTGGTCACGATCGGATATGAGGCGTTCATCCGCCGGCCATTGAATTCCAAATACAGGATCATTCCACCTCACCCCTTTGACAGATTCAGGAGCATAAAATTCGGACATCTGGTAAAAAACCTCGGAATCCTTTTCTAGAGTCTGAAACCCATTCGCAAACCCCTCTGGAATGTATAACATTCGACGATTTTCTGCCCTGAGCACGACTGAGAAATGTTGCGTAAAAGTTGGAGACGATGGACGTAAATCAATAATCACATCATGAATCGCACCTTTGACACACCAGACGAGTTTAGCTTCTTGATGAGGAGCCGCTTGATAATGCATTCCTCGAAGCACCCCTTTATTTTTATTATACGACACATTGCATTGGACGGGTTGGAAGGAGATGCCATGTCGCTCAAAATCCCGTTGACACCACGTTCGCGCAAAGAAGCCTCGGGAGTCCTCTATCTTTTCCGGATCGATAAGGAAAACACCCTTGAGTTGTGCCTCAGTGAAGATCATGGATAGACCACGACTTCCGGGATAGGCACCACGAATGCCCCGCCCCATTCACGGATAAACGCCATTTGCTCCATGACCTCATCTTTTAGATTCCATGGTAGAATGAGCAGATAATCTGGCTTGGTTTTCTTAATCGCATCTGGTTCATGAATAGGAATATGGGTTCCCGGCAAAAATTTTCCCTGTTTATGAGGACTACGATCAACCGTATAAGCAAGGAAATCCGTTCCAATACCACAATAATTCAAAAGAGTATTTCCCTTTGCGGGTGCTCCATAAGCTACGATGGTTTTTCCTGCTTCCTTTGCAGAGATGAGAAATAACAACAGTTGCCGTTTGACGTAGGCGACCCGGCCGGAAAATGACAAATAATGCTCTAACTGCCCAAAACCATCTTTTTCTTCGCGATGCTGAAGCTCAATGACGCGGGGTTGAATGGATTTCGTTGAGTCCTGTTCATGCCCACAATAAATCCTGAGAGATCCTCCATGAGTGGAAAGCTCCTCCACATCAAACACCTTCAGCCCATGTTTCGCAAAAATCCTTTGAACTGTATAAAAAGAAAAATAGGAAAAATGTTCATGATAAATCGTATCAAATTGGGTTTCCGCCATTAATCGCATCAGATGAGGGAATTCCATCGTAATGACCCCTTTGGGCTTTAACAACACTTTCAGGCCTCGAACGAAATCATTCAAAGCCGGAACATGAGCCAGTACATTATTGCCAATGAGCAAATCGGCCTGAGTCCCTTTTCCTGAAAGTTCATGAGCCAGCTTTTCTCCAAAGAATTCAACAATAGTTGCAATACCCTTTTCTCTGGCCACGTCTGCCACATTTCGAGCAGGCTCGATTCCCAAAACCGGAATACCTCGTTCACAAAAATTCTTCAAAAGGTACCCGTCATTACTGGCGATTTCAATTACCTGGCTTTTGGCATTCAACTCAAAGCGCTGCATCATCTCTTCTGAATATTGCTGAGCATGTCGGAGCCAGGAATCTGAATAGCTTGAAAAATAGTCATAATCTGAAAAGATTTTATCCGGACTGGAACATTCCTCAAGTTGGACTAACAGGCAGGCTTCACAAACAAACACATGCAGCGGGAAAAACATCTCGACCGCATTCAGTTGGGATTCCGTCAAATTGCTATTAGCAAGTGGTGACATCCCAAGATTCAAAAAGGTAATTTCCAATGGAGTGTCACAAAACCGGCATACCCTTTTCTTCACAACAGGACCTCTTTCATTTAAACGAATATTCAAATCCAGGATGGTCTCTTGCGGAAATCTTTCTTTGGTCGCCGCACGAAAGATTTAACGAGACGACCATTCGCTGCTCTAATTAAGGGGGAAGGAAACTTTTCAGGCCACAATGAGATCTGCGCTCCCGGTAACCCAATCAAGATTTTCAGTAACCAGTTGCGCTGCTTTCAACTGCTTAAGGAGATTCAAGCGAATCAATTGTGAGTGCCGAAAGTCTTTATCATTAAAGCTTATGGCCTTCATCCCATCTTTCAATTCGACTATCGCAGTTTCCAGATCAATGGAAGGCTGAAATTCCGGTGCCAACTTCACAAACCGATCAAAACTGACTTGATAGGACCTTCGATCAGGCTGCGCCCCCTCATTAATAGAAATGGTTGTCCCTGGAATAACCTGAGCCACCGCTTCCGCCAACTTCCTGACCTGGTAATTCCATTGATTACTCCCGACATTGATAGAGAGGGCTTCACCGCCATTCCGCCTAGGTCTTCGAATCCCCCATTCAATAGCTTTTGCCATATCCTTAATATGAATGAGGGGGCGCCAAGGGGTCCCATCACTCAAAATAACAATTTCTCCATTGACCAAGGCACTCGCGACAAAGTCATTTAACACCAAATCCAGCCGAAGTCGCTCACTCATTCCACACGCCGTTGCAAAGCGAAGGCATGTTACGATAAACCGTTCATCCGCCAATCGGCTAAGGTCTTGCTCGGCACCTAACTTTGATTTGGCATAAGCTGTGAGCGGATTCAATGGCGAATCTTCATCTCTGGCACCTTCGGCAAAACCATAGACACTGCAAGACGATGCAAACACAAACGACTTCACACCACGAGTTTTCGCTTTCACCGCGAGGTCATAGGCAGCATGGTGGTTCACATTTGCCGTCACATCTTCAAATAAGGCTCCCATAGGATCATTTGAAATTGCCGCCAGATAGACAATCGCATCAACGTCTTGGAGTACCTCGTCAGGCGGATTGCGAACATCGGCAAAATATTGAATGTCGACCTGCCGTCTACTGACCATACCCGGAACCGTGAGACAATTTGCAAAAAACCCCATATCCAAGCCAATGAGAGTGGCACCCGAAAAAGATTCCCGCAACCGCTGAATAACCGCTGGGCCGACATACCCTAAATTACCGGTAATTAATATGTTCACGACATCCCCCATTGTGGTCCAAAAATATAACCTTATCCAACTTAATTGCTGACTGCCATTGCAATGGACATTTCATTCGGTCCATATTTTCCATGGAGCATTTTTTGAATCCCAGAGCTCTTCTAAATAATTTTTTTCTTTCAAGGTATCCATGCAAGACCAAAAGCCATAATGCCGATATCCCATCATTTGTCCCTCTTTTGTCAGAGATTCCAAAGGCTCTTTCTCCCAGGATGTTTCATCACCACTGACGTACTCAATGGCCTTCCCATTTAACACAAAAAACCCACCGTTTATCCATCCTTCCCCTGCTTCAGGTTTCTCATGAAAGTTACAGATCCTATCTCCTTCAAACCCGATTCGCCCAAATCGAGCAGGTGAACGTACGGTGGTTACGGTTGCCAATTTTCCATGTGAATGATGAAACTTAATTACAGATTCAATATCGAGATCTGCAAGGCCATCGCCATAGGTGAATAAGAAAGTTTCATCATCACCCAACCATTTCTTAAGGCGTTTGAGCCTTCCACCGGTTTGGGTATGCATTCCCGTATCAACAAGATGAATTTTCCAGTTTGGCTGGTTTCCGTCATGTATCGTGGTTTTCCCATTTGCTAAATCAATCGTAAGATCATTATTGATAGCATAAAAGTTCAAAAAGTATTCCTTAATAACCTCCGCCTTGTACCCTAACGCCACAATGAATTCGTTTACATTATGGGCCGCATAGACTTTCATGATATGCCAAAGGATCGGTTTACCACCGATCTCAATCATAGGCTTTGGTCTTAAGACCGTTTCCTCGGAAAATCGAGTTCCCAGTCCACCAGCTAGAATAACGACTTTCATAACTCTGCCCCTTTTCTTATTTGCTCGTCAATGATAATACCCAGATCCGGAACGGCATCCATCTGGCAAAATGAAAACAGCCGGGAGACAAACTCCAAGACGTCACATTCCTTAGGTGACCACCTCATTCTTTAACGGTCGCCTGACACAATGCAATGAAAGTTTTGCCACCACATTCACCTACTACTTTCCTTGGGCTTTTTTCGGCGTCCGATCGAACCATGGTTTTGAGCCGAGTCCTTATCAATCACCGGCATTCAAGCTGGTTGCTCTTCCCAAATACATTGTCCATTTGATGATTCCAAAACTATGTTGAGCATACAAATCAGCTTGAAATCAAAGAATAGCTTTTCACTTCGGCTGAATCCTCTCACAGACATATTCTGAAAAAGGGATAGAGCACGTAAATCCAGGAGAAACCGCATTTAAAATATGCATGGATTTATCATCTCCCTCAAGGACAAAATCCATTTGGAGGCTCCTCTCCTTCATATTGACCAATTGCGCTCGAATCCCTGGTCTTCCCCAGGATGTATAGTGCCCCGGCTGCACCCCATTTAGTAGAACAGAAGCTAAACTGACCAAATAACTTCGGGAGTATTTCCTCAACTCTTGAAAAGCTAATTTCTTAAAATCAAAATTAGAAAACCCAATAAGATGCATTTGTCTCAGCGTGAG
>JAGQKG010000168.1 GCA_020430245.1 Nitrospira sp. | reverse complement strand
TCTTTATTATTCAACAATCTCCTAAGTGAACATTTCTGAGGAGTCGGAGAGGTAGATCAATCGGACCATTCCTCAAAGCATGTGACTGGCGAGGGGAAAATGATATGCATGTCCAAGGATTTGGTGATGGGTCAGAGGGTGTAGAGGTGGTCAAAAAGAAGATTCCAGCTATAGGGTATTCAAGGCAACAGGAAAATGAGTGATGAAAAAACTCGGGATGTATGGCATGCTGCTGGGGTTGGTTAACGGGTTGTGGCTATTTGGCCTTCCGCTGTCTGCATTTCCAACGGTCGGCTGGGAAACGGGGGATATGGTGCTGGATTTCGGGCTCAATTTGGAGTCCGGAGAGAGCACTGTGCTGGTGGATAAGGTTGAAGTCGGAGAACCGTTCTTTGTTGAGCTGACATGGAGACTGAATGCTCAAAATTGTCTTTTGCATGTACAAACATCCTCTGGACAGGATGGCTCACTCTCTACCACCCTCGTAATGGATGACGGTTTATTCAATGGAGCCGTTTCTCATGCAGTTTTTTACAACGTGGACGAGGTGGTTATAACCGCTCAGGAAGGGCAGCGATGTGAAATTCACCCATCCCGTGATGAATTTTTGGTGGTAGCCCGGGCTCCACGGGCTCCTGTCGCTTCGGAAAAGGGTTGGGCCAACGCCCCGATTGGAGCAGTGGTGGTCCTGTTCCGGGCCACGACATTTTTTCTGCCTCACGACGTCACGATTTTGCCGGGCCAAAAGGTCATGTGGATTTATGCCGATGGTGCGCAGGAATCCCATAGTGTTACCAGTGGTGGCTGTCGGGTGAACGATTGCTCCGGTGGTGGGAATCAGTTCAACAGCGGATTGAATCTCAATAAACCGGGGCAGAGGTTCGAACATGTGTTCAAGGATCCCGGTACATTTTCCTACCATTGCGACCTTCATTTAGGATCCATGCAAGGGACTGTGATCGTCAAAGAAGCTCTCTCAATTCCTTAACCAAACCTCCTTTTTCTAGGCTTGCATGAATGAGGACCGGACATTGAGTCGGGTCGATGGAAAAAGAATTTTTCCTACAGACCGATGATGACACAGATGAATCTCCCCACCGGCGAGTAAGAAGGCTTTAGGGGTCCGCGTTGAACGTCCATTATTTTGCGCCGAGGTATATTTTTTCAACCTATTGGGGTTGCGGGCTCAAAGAGGCGTTCAAAATGAGCGCTTATTCTCTTTTTCAGGAAATGTTCGTTGCGTGAGTAAGGCGGTGAAGCGATTTTTCGTATCTGCTTAGTTCAGACGGCATACATCAGAAGGTGAGTGGTGTATAATGAAAGCTTTGCCGATACCCATCTGGCAACGGAGAAACTCGTAAAATTCGTTACAACAACTCCGGATGTTTGGTCTGCTATTACTTGTGTTTGCAGAAATTCCCTATGTCTCAGCAGTGGTGCGGTCACGTGAATCGCCTGATGCGTAGTTCATCACGACCGGCAAGGTCCGGGTGTCTGAAGTCGAGCCGCTTTGTTGATCGGCCAGGGTCTCACAGGAGGGGAGAGGAGCGATGTCCGTAGAACCCTTTGGTGTCCTTGACCACCTGAAAGTCCTTTCTCCAAATCATGTCTACTTCCTGGCTTCCAAGGCCTATGTTCTCCGTGGGTATGAATATTATGCTCAAGGAAGGCTCGAGTCCTATAGCTGGGACCGGACGCAGACAACGTTGGCAGCAATGGTGCGCGGTGGGAGTCAGTATCTCGTTCGATTTTGCGTGCACAACGGGCAGCTGACCTTTTCCTGCAACTGTCCGGTGTGGACGCCGGAATCGCATTGCAAGCATGTTATTTGTGCATTACTGACCACGGTCAATCTGTTGCTTCCCGATACCTTTCGTATGCCATCACCCAATTCTACTCAACGCCCTCAACTTATGAGGCAACTCATGGCAGGGGCCGGGAGTCCTTTGACACCAAGACGGTCCAACCCGACCATTCCTCCACGGTTTGAGATCACTCTCCGTAACCTTCATGGGGTCTCATCCCTTCGCATTACCAACCATGGGAATCTTTGCCAATCCTTTGCCGGGATGCCGACCGAGTTAGCCGTGCTGCTTCGTGCCACCCAGGATCCGGCATGGTCTGTCCAGGAAGGGCTCAGAGATTTCCTGAAACATCACGGCCAGAATCATGCCCTGTTCTTCGAGCATGCAGACGGGCGGTTTCCTGTGGAATGGGCGCCGGATGCGCTGTATACCACGAAAACAGAGTTGGATCTTCTCGAGTCGCACGTCTTGATTGCTGCCCGGTGCTTGCGTTTTGGAGAGGTGCAACGGAATACCTACGCATGTATGGGCTTTGCAGCTGATTTGGATGCCAAAAAACTTGGGCCACTTGAACATGAAGGTGGCTGGGCCGTGTACGATGTATTGTATGAAAACAGTCAACGGGAACGGGTTATTGAGCCTGATGATCCTCTCAGCCGACCGTTGTCCTTGTCGCCGACACCCCACTTTCGCGATGGCTGGCTTTCATCGGAATGGCCTACGGGATTGGCAAGACCACCTTTTTCCGTTCCTATAGAACAATTTATTGCGTTACAATTTGATATTCCTCTCCTCGAACAAGATCGAATTCTGCGGTCAGTGTTGCTCAAGTGTGTCGGACAGGAAGTTGCCCCCACTGATCATCGTCCTTCCGGGAAGTCGCCAACCTATCAGTATCGCCTCACGTTCATTCCAGAGACCATTCCGCTAGATGCGTCGGTGTTAGATTTGAGAACAGGGGTTCTACGTGCGGAATGTTGGCTTGGAGAAAGCCATGGAAGGCCCAGTGTCCCTATTTTCAGGATGTTTCCCTTTTTGGAGCGTGCCAAAATTGTCTCGAATGGGCTGAGGGCCAAAAAACGCCGTGCACTCCTGTATGACACCTTTTTCCAATTGATCGGTCATCATATGCCATCGGATGTCAGGAAACTTGTGAAGGCCTGTATTGCGCAGGATGAATTCCGCCCATTCAAACTGAAGGCAGAGGCCGAACAGATCCTTCAGAGATTTTCCTCGCCGGCACTAGAGCCCAGTGTCCGGTTGGTCGTTCACGAAGGGCACTGGTGTCTCGTAAAAAACGATTGGGCGAAAGAAGCGTTACTGTATGCCATACCTTATGCGCTATGGGGCCCTTCCATTTTTGAGGGAATGGTTGAACATGATGAAATGAGCCTCCCGTTGACCCATCTCTATCCTTTGCTTCCCGATCTTCATGCTAAATTGCAGGAAGTTGGAATCGGCCTGTTTTATCAAGACCAGCCCATTGCAACCTCGCAGTGGGATTGCTCGGTCGATGCCAGACGCGCCTCGAGCATTGATTGGTTTGAACTCCGACCGGAACTGCTGTGTGACGGGGTGCAGATCGAAGCCAAGGATATCGAAAAAATTCTTGAACGCGGTGGCATGATCGAGGCGGATGGGGTCGTTCGGATTGTGGATCAGAACACCCAGGCCATTTTGCGGGCGTTTGCTTTCCTTTCCAATAAACCCAGTTTAGACCACAAGGAACAAAAGGTTGTGGTTCGTGTGCCAAAACTGCAAATCCTGGATTGGGTGGCGTTAAGAAAGCGGGGAGTGACCGTCATGCTCCCTCCGGCCGATGAAGTCTTGATCAACCGGTTGCTGCAATTTGAGCAGATTGAGGCTCTTCCCCTTCCTAAGGCCCTGGAGGCGACGGTTCGCCAATATCAACAAGAAGGGTATCATTGGCTGGGGTTTCTCTATCAACATCGTCTGGGTGCGTGCCTGGCGGATGATATGGGGTTGGGAAAGACCCTGCAAGCCATTTGTCTGTTCGCCGGGATTAAAGAAGGTATCATTAGATCCCCGGAACCGATTCAAGGGCCACACCTCGTGGTGCTTCCTCCCAGCCTGTTATTTAATTGGGAACATGAAATTTCCCGGTTTTATCCCACACTGACTGTTCGGTCGTATACCGGGAAGGAACGGACGCCTTCCTTTGCCGGAGCCGATGTGGTGCTCACGACCTACGGCCTGATCCGACGGGACATTGCGATCCTCGAACAGATCCCATTCAATGTGATTCTGTTCGATGAAGCCCAGGCGGTTAAAAATATTGTGGCCAGGACTACCGGTGCCGCGAGACGTTTGAAAGGGTATTTTAAATGTGTGATGACCGGGACCCCCCTGGAAAATCATATGGGAGAATATTACGCCTTGATGGATTTGTGTGTGCCGGGCCTGCTGGGAGACTATGAAGAGGTCAGGGGGAAAATGAAAGCGCCATCACCGGCGTTGTTGGAGACGATTATGCAGCGGAGCAGGCCTTTTGTGTTGCGCCGAACCAAAAGTCAAATCCTCAAAGAACTACCACCGAAAATTGAGACGGATCTGTATCTGGAATTGACGGATCGCCAAAAGACTTTATATCAACAGACGGTCACCAAAATTCGTTCGACTATTGCCGCTGCCTATCGTAGTCAAACGCCCGCGCAGGCCCGAATCATCGCACTGACGGCAATTCTCAAGCTCCGACAAATCTGTTTGTCACCGCAATTGCTCAGTCCCGCCCATACGGAACGTTCTCCGAAGCTTGAATGTCTCCTTGGCAGGCTTACGGAGCTTCTTGATGAAGGGCATAGTGCGCTCGTTTTTTCCCAATTTACGTCGTTTCTGGATATCGTCGAACAGGCCTTCGATGCGCATGAGATTTCTCATGTCCGATTGGATGGGTCTACTCCGACACCCACACGAAAAAAACTGGTTCGGGAGTTTCAAGAGGGCACGAATCCGTCTATCTTTTTATTAAGTCTCAAAGCCGGCGGGCAAGGGCTGAATCTCACCAAAGCCTCCTATGTGTTTCACCTCGACCCTTGGTGGAATCCCGCCGTGGAAAATCAAGCGTCTGACCGCGCGCATCGGATCGGGCAGACGCAGAACGTGTCTATCATGCGGTTACTCATGCGACATACCATCGAGGAGAAAATGATGGAATTGAAGCAGAAGAAATTGGATCTCTATCACGCGGTCCTGGAAGGGGCCACCCCTCATGGCAGCGGAGCGTCTCTCTCACAAAAAGATTTTGATTTTCTGTTGGAATGAACGGTCGTTGGCCACGGGTCTACATGTTTCTGACCTTATTTGCCACCACGCTGCTCGTCGCCTTGTCTGTCATGGTTCATAAAACTGCTCCTGGATACCCCCCAGCTTGCTGGGGGTCTTTATTGTATTTTCATCTTCATGCCTTCTCGATCCAGACGCCCAAGGTTAGGTGCCATCTGGGGCATCTTATTGGCGCTTGTCGAACATATCATAGAAACTTTGATTTTTGCGGCGAGGTACTATGGTTTAATCTTCGCCATCTCGGTCGTATGCTCTTTACGGACGGCATGCATTGTATTTCCTGATGTGCATGATCCCGTACCGCTTTGGCTACGGAAAATCTCTTTCTGAGAAAACAGCTGGCCTTCTACCAAGGGCAACAAGTGAGACCGGAACGCTTCGACAACCTCTCGAGATTGATATCGGTGCTGCTCTCATACGGATTCGCATGAAAAGAGGCCTTGGTGAATGGTAGGCCAAAGACCTTCATCGGGTGGGGATGGCATCTCGTGCAGGATTCCGACTGCTCGGGCGCTGGAAGTCTCGGCCAGAACAGCCACGAATACCACCGGAACTGTGTACCCTCATTCGAGCCATGGCGCGAGACAATCCTGTCTAGAGAGAGGAGCGCATCGCCCATAAACTCCTACTCAAATTGGGGATCCAGCTATCGCCCCGGACGGTACGAAAGTACATACCTCACTACCCTGGAGGACAACCGCGTGGCGATCAGCGCTGGTCCACTTTCGTGGCTAATCACGCCAAAGTGATCGTGCCCTGTGGTTTCCTGACGGTGGTCACCACGACGTTCAAGTGTCTCTATGTGTTGGTCGAACTCGGCATACGCAAGCTGTTGCACATCCATGTCACGGATCACCTAACGGCAGCATGGACCCACCAACAGCTTGAAGAAGCGATACCCTCAGACCATGCCTCCCATTTTCTTCCCCATGATCGGGATGCCATCTTCTCTGCGCAGCTCGATCAGCCGGTGACTCACATGGGTCTGCGAATACTGAGGACGCCGTATCGGAGCCTCAAAGCCAACAGCTTCTGTGAGCGTGTTATCGAAACACTGTGGAAGGACATATCGACTGACGCTCGACTGCGGTGCGTATGCGTTGACGCCTTTGAGCTAGGTTGCTGTTCGCTCATGCGGACCGAGTTCACCGTTTTCTATTCGTTCAGCGGCAGGAGCTGAAAAGTGAGCACCACGGTGCCCTGGCCGGGGTCGTAGGAAGAACCTTGGATGAGGTCGTCGTCCAGCTCGCTTTCATCGATAGCCTCCGTCCGCGCCCAGCTCCCGCCGCCGCCGCCCCCGCCGTTATGATCCCCAGAGCGGGCGCCCCCGCCTCCGCCGTAGCCGCCCCCGCCCCCGCCTGCAGCGCCTGTGTTACCGCCTTCGCCGCCCATGCCATTCGGCCAGTCGGTATCGGTGAGTGTAGAGCCGGTCCACCCAGCCCCAGCGTCGTCTTTGGGACTACCGAAACCGCCGATGCCGTTGGTACCTGCGTCTCCGTGACCACTACCGTCGCCTGGCACGCCGGCCGTTCCGTTGCCGTCCTTGTTGCCGCCGTGCCCCGCGTCACTATTTGCTCCGTCATCTCCAGCTGCGTTACCCGCCTGGGCTGTAGTGGCGATGGCAATGCCTGCGCTGCCGCCCGAGTAACCACCCTTGACGGTGGTACCGACGCAGTGCCCTTTACCGCCGCCACCGCCCCCCCCCGCGATCACAAGCACGTTCGCTTCATGCGGGGTTGAAGTATCACTGCTAATTTCCGTAATTGCTTTGCCGACTAGTAGGCTGGCTGAGCCACCGTCTTGGTATACGGGCCCGTCCTCGGCGGCATAGAGGTACATATTCGTGCCGTCGGGCAGCAGGTCCGTAATATCTTGGACCGTCTGCACGGTTCGCCCATAGCCGCGAGCGCCGCCGGCACCGCCTTTTTCTTTGTGGCCGCAATTATTTTGTGTTTCTCCCTCGTGCCCTGCACCACCCCAGGTCTCGACGATAACCGGCGTGGTGGAATCAACCGTATCGGTCGACCCTTCGCTTTCGAGCAGGCTGTTGATGTCCAGGATAAGATTCGGCCAATCGAGAGGAGTGGACGTCGAATCGTAGCTCGACGTGTATGAGCAACGGATGCCGGCAATACCGATACCGTTCTGGGCATTTTCGAGTGCGATGCAATAGCTGATTGGATCGGTACTCTGCACGATAGACCCGTATGCGATGAACTGCGTGCCATCAGTCAAATTCCCCGTGAGTACAGCATCCAAATCGCCCTCACTCAGCCCGGTTTCGGATATTTCGAATACGGCGAGGCGATCCGGGAAACCATCGTCGTTCACGTCTCGCAATCTTTTGGCGAAATACTTCGGCGATGCGCCAACCGTGTTTCTGGAACCGAGACGCAGGGTCTTCTTGTCCACGTCCCGCGGATTCACATGATCGGAGCCGAGGATTGCCACTGTGACCCGACGAAGATCGAGAATCGGAAGCCCTGTGTCTTGCGCCTCACCGAACGGGTCCAACTGCATCTCGACATGAGCCGAGACCGCACTCGGCATCGCGCCTAAAAGCATGCCCATTAGGACGACAATCGACCAATATGACCGGAACATATGAGTGAGGCGACGCTTTTGTTGAGTCTCCCTTAATATCATCTCGTTTTCCTTTCGTTTGGCCATGGGTGCGCTTGTACATCTCCCCGCATTGGGGCTTTGTTATTCTGCTACTACTTCCTTTCCCGCTCACCGTGTCCTGGTCGCACATACACGCGGCTTATAAGCCCGTTTGATCCTCCGGCCTCGCTACC
>JAGQKG010000167.1 GCA_020430245.1 Nitrospira sp. | reverse complement strand
AATACTTCACCTTGATCAATGAGGATTTCGCTACAAGGGCCACAGGGACCCGTCTCCCCCATTTGCCAAAAATTGTCCTTTTCACCCAGACGAACAAGACGACTCTCTGAGATGCCTATTCGTGTATGCCAAAGATCATAGGCTTCTTGGTCATCACGAAACACAGTCACCCACATTTGATCAGCCGGCAGACCGGCAATTTCAGTAAGAAATTCCCACCCAAACGCAATGGCCTCTTCTTTAAAATAATCTCCAAAAGAAAAATTGCCCAGCATTTCAAAAAATGTATGATGGCGGCGGGTAAATCCCACATTTTCCAAATCATTATGTTTTCCCCCCGCCCGCATACATTTTTGAATGGAGACGGCCCGGCTATACGGGCGGGATTCCTCGCCCAAGAACACACCTTTAAACTGATTCATACCCGCGTTAGTAAATAGGAGAGTTGGATCTGCTTGCGGAATCAGTGGCCCGCTGGGCACCACCGTATGCCCACGGGTCGAAAAGTACGTCTTAAACGCCTGACGAAGTTCAAGTGATGTTGCAATCATGGCGATGATTTTCGATCAGAATATTTGGACCACTCAGCCCGATCAGTTACGATTCCCCGCTGGTTTTTTGGCATCAGAACTAGCAGGCGGAGTTGATTCATCTTTTTTCTGGGGTTCCCCTATAAGGCCATAGCTGTTTCGTAATTGCGTGTCGATGTCCTGGGCAATATCCGGATTACTTTTCAAAAAGATTTTGACGGCCTCCCGGCCCTGACCCAGGCGTTCCTCCTTATACGAATACCAGGCACCAGCTTTATCGACGATCCGCCGCTCAACACCTAAATCCACTAATTCACCGACTTTGGAGATGCCTTCGGCAAACATGACATCAAATTCGGCCTGTTTGAAGGGTGGCGCCATTTTATTTTTGACTACTTTCACCCGTATCCGACTTCCCAGCACTTCCTGACCCTCTTTAATTGATTCAATCCGGCGGATATCCAACCGCACTGAGGAATAAAATTTTAATGCGTTGCCCCCAGTCGTGGTCTCGGGATTGCCAAACATCACCCCAATTTTCATGCGAATCTGATTGATAAATACTACCGAAGCTTGGGATTTTGAAATCGCCCCGGTTAATTTTCGTAAGGCTTGGGACATTAATCTCGCCTGAAGCCCCATATGAGAATCTCCCATTTCCCCTTCGATTTCGGCACGAGGGACCAGGGCTGCTACGGAATCAACAACAATGATATCCAACGCTCCGCTTCGAACCAGCGTTTCCGCAATTTCCAGAGCCTGTTCGCCAGTATCCGGCTGGGCCACCAGCAGATCATCAGTATTCACACCAAGCTTTTTGGCATAGGTGATATCCAACGCATGCTCAGCATCAATAAAAGCCGCGGCCCCTCCGGCTTTCTGAGCTTCGGCAATTGCATGAAGACATAAAGTGGTTTTTCCAGACGATTCCGGTCCAAACACCTCAATAATTCGACCTCGTGGTAGCCCTCCTATGCCCAAAGCCATATCAAGCCCGAGCGACCCCGTCGAAATGGCTGGAATATCATGAGGAACGTCTTCGGTCCCTAATTTCATAATAGCCCCTTTGCCAAATTGCTTTTCAATTTGGGTCAGAGCCAAATCCAGGGCTCGTTTTTTCCCGTCTTTTGGAGTCTCTTTTTGAGGAGCTACGCGTTCTGCCATTGGGTATCCTTTTGTTCAGTATCTCCGATCATGCAAATTGGCGGCTATCTTACCCCACACTCTCCTACAGGTAAATGCCTAATCTTAGATTGAAAGTTTTGACTCAGGCTCATTCAATGGGACCTTCCACAAAGCCCTATATTCTGCACCGAATGGCCCCACATCACTACGAAAGAGGGTGATCTGGTCAACACGGAGGATCCCAAGACTGTGAGATTGCTCCAACAAGCCGGAATGAGTCAGTATGCTACCCACCTGCGAATTGTCATGTTTAATCCTGGCCAGGGTCAAATGAGGATAATAGGGCTTTCCCTCGCAGGGAAAACCCAATGGGTTCAACGCCCCTTCGATTCCGGAAACAAGATTGAGCAAGGCAGACATGTCCCCGGTGCATCCGATCCATAATATCCGAGGACGTCGAAGATGCGGAAAAACCCCCAGTCCCTGAACTTCTAAGGTGAGAGGAGGCTGACTTGTTCGGATAGGCTCAATGGCAGTCAAAACCGTTTCCACCATGGAAGTGTGCACATATCCAAGAAATTTCAGTGTGAGGTGTATCGACTCAGGGCGAACCCAATTGACCATTGGTAAGCTTTCTCGCAGCTGACGTTGAAGTTCGACCACTTCCCGGCGCAAATCCAAGGAAAGTTCAACGGCCAGAAAGACTCGCAGGCTATTCTGATTAGAATGCAGCTTCATTGGCGTATCGTCGGATCAAATCCAAAACAGCTTGAGATGTCTTCAATGTAATTTCCGCCCGATCCCCATTAAATTTCCACCATTGACTCTGAGGCCCTTGCGGACCATCAATCGCTCCATACACCAGCCCCACCGGTTTGTTCGGAGTCCCTCCTCCAGGACCCGCAATTCCCGTGACTCCAACTCCCACATCAACTCGACTCCGCATTCGAATTCCTTTGGCCATAGCCATGGCAACCTGTGCGCTCACAGCCCCATTCCGGCGAAGCATCGATGCGGGCACGCCCACGAGCTCCTGTTTCGCCTCATTACTGTAGGATACGACACCCCTATCCACGTAAAGCGAACTGCCGGGGACGGCAGTCAAGCGATGAGCCACTAATCCTCCAGTACAGGATTCGGCAAGTGCCACCGTCCAGGAGCGAGCTCGTAAGGCTTCCCCGACGACTTCTTCCATGGTACGTTCACCTTCCGCAAAGAGCCAGGGACCTAAACATTCACGGATCTTAAGGATCAGGTGATCCCATTCCGGGAAGAAGGGCGACCTCTTCTTCACAGAAGAGGGTGGGCCGCCGAACACCCAACAACTCACCGTCACCATCACTCCCCTGGGCGAAGCCAAAATACCGAACCGAATGCTTCCATAATCCTTCAAAACAGGATTCAATTGTCTTTGAACATCGGTTTCGGGCAATCCAAATGTTTGAAACGTATGCTGCCAATAGTGCCTATTGCTGTGAAATAACTTCCGGAGTATCGGCTGAACCTGAGAAACCATCATGACTTTGGCCTCACGAGGCACACCTGGTAATGCAATAATGACTGATCGTCCGCTACGCACCAAAAAACCGGAAGCCGTGCCGACCGTATTCGCCAACATCGTGGCTCGGGAAGGAAGAAAAGCCTGCCTGGCCAATAGTGGTGTGACCGGTCTTCCAAAGCGTCGATAGCAAGCCTTGAGATTGTCATAGGCTTTTTTTCGTTTGATTAGTGGACGTTGAAGCATCTCGGCAACAGCCGCGCGGGTACAATCGTCGAGCGTTGAACCGAGCCCGCCCATCAAGACAATCACTTGAGCGCACTTCAATGAGCCACGAAGGGCTTCTTGAATATCTCCTTTTTGGTCACCCACAGAGATCTTTTTCCGAACCTCAATGCCACACTCAGCCAGAAGATGTGCGACAAATATTGAATTGCGATCGAGGCGTCCGCCCAGAAGCAATTCTGAGCCCACGGCAATGATGTCAGCACGATGGGGCTTCATGTTCTAAAGATTCCGTCCATTGGTATCAAACGGTCGTTCACCCATCCCAATAGCTCTTAGGGAATAGAAGCAAAATCTAAATCAAAGGTCACTTCCCCTCCGGCTCCTGGAAATACTTTCACGGTGGTTTGGGCCATGGCATCAAAAACGTCATAGGTAAAGAACGCCACAATCTTTGCACGATATATGGAATGTCCTTCTCCTGCGCTGAGCAGCGTTGCTCTGGCATCAAACCGAATACGATCAGGCTTGATCAACCGGTCTCCCTGTTTAAGCAAAAGATAGCTATCCTTGGCAAACCTCGGTGAATCCCCATAAATCATCACCACGACTTGCAAGGAGTTTTCGTCCAGGATTCGTTGAATATCCTGGGATGCGAGGCGTTCTCCTCGAAGAGCAAAATGACTGGACATCACCGCAATTCCATTTAATTTCGTCATAAGAAATCCATGGGCATGAGGACCATCTTTAGAATTACCGAAATGCCAATAGAGCATATTAGGTGGAGTTCGGCTTCGAGCCCCATCCTGACCATTTTTGACGGCTTCAAGAATTTGAGATTCCGAGGGATGTGGAACAATGCCCCACACCGGAGAGGAAACTAGGATGACCAACCCCACTTCCAAAACTAACCAAATACCGGCATCTCTTACTAACCCGCACATGGACCCCACACGTTGCAAAAATGGTTGAAATAACAAGATGTGACCCATTGGCTTTGATCTAATAAAGATTGTCCCGCTCCATTTTAAGGCCCTTTTCCCCACTCCTCCAATTCCGAAAGGATCGAAACAACCATCATGCCACCTGCTCATTGACAAGATTACAGTAGCGATGTTAAGACCTATTTTTTTAAGTGATTAAAAAAACACGGGTTTTCTTTCCAGGGGAGGTATGGATTATGGCTGGTGCCGAAGAGGCTGCCAAACAACAATTTGTCAATTTTTCTTTCTATAAAGTCGACCCTTTGTGGAGACGTCTTCCCAAAGAAGAGCGAGACATTGGCAAGCAAGAATTTGTCCGCGCGGCGGAAGAATATAACGGCAAGGTCATTGTCGTGCCTTACACCACAACAGGCATACGAGGTGATTGCGACTTTATGTTGTGGCGAATTAGCTATGATCTCGAAATGTTTCAAGAAATGAGTTCAAAACTTCTGGCTACAGGCTTGGGAAGGTACCTTACCACGCCGTACTCTTATCTTTCCATGACCAAACGATCCATATACGTCGATCATCACGTGCATGAGGGCCAAGAAAGTCGAAGATTGAAAATTTCCCCTGGCCGTGCGAAATATATATTTGTTTATCCATTTGAAAAAACCAGAGAGTGGTACCTGCTCACCAAAGCCGCCCGCCAAGGCATGATGGATGAACATATCGCTATTGGCCATAAGTATCCCTCAGTCAAACTCAATACCACTTATTCATTTGGACTGGATGACCAGGAATTTGTGGTCGCCTTTGAAACCGATTCCCCACAGGACTTTCTAGACCTCGTCATGGAATTACGCTCTACCGAAGGCAGCCGGTATGTCAAACGTGATATTCCAATTTTTACCTGTATTATGAAAAGTCTCAAAGAAGCTGTTGAAACTCTCGGAGGGTAACCTCCTCAATCATTCACGTTGCGCACTTCAGAACGGACCGCAGACACCAATCCAAAACGACCCTTCAACAGATACCCGTCAATTGAAGGGTATCTGTTGAAACTTGCCATTACAGTTTTCTTTTCTTATTCATATGATTAGGCTTTGAATTTATTTCAACACAGGAATTGGGAGAAGAATAGAGATCTCGGTCCCTTGAAGGTGTGGCTTCCAAACGGTGCGGGCGAAGGATTTCACAGGCACAACAGCAACACCTCTTCCATTGCTGATCCTCTCATCTGCAGCCCCCAATTCTTGTAAATCGTCGTGGATTTCAGAAACTCTGGGTAGCCCCTAACAAGATACTTGCCTATTTTGACAGGTCTCAAAGAGGTGTGTTATCAAGAAAATCAACGTCTAATTTTCATTTTGGAGTGTCCGAGTGGAAGGGGAAAAAGATATTCTTTTCGTGCGCCGGGACAAAGATGGCGCAGTGACGTTATATATTGACGAAGATTGGGCGGTGGAACGAGGGGTTGACCCATCGCAATTGGTCAAAATTGAAATTCCCAGAGAACTCTATGCCAATGGAACGGTACAGCAACTAAGAGAATACGCAGCTACCTGTCTCGAATCTCTTGATAATGGCAATCCATAGAAACCAAAAGAAGTGAAATTTAGAATCTTTCTCTTGAACTCATAAGTGCTTATGCCTGCCACACTAACATTTGAACACATTGAGTCCGCCATTCAGGCGCTTCCAACTCAAGGCCGCACCATGCTGCAGCTTCTTTTGTTGCAGTACATGAATCTGAGTTCTGAAGCCATCGCCTATATGGTCAGCGATCAACCCGATTCCCGCTTCCTGTCAGGCAATCAGCCAAAAGGAAACCCCCTCTCTCTTGAAGCTGAACGAAATATCACATCCCGGGCAAACCAATACAAGGATTACTACCGACAAAAGCGAGAGCGCCCAGGAATGCACATTGAATTCCTGACTCAAGCATTGAAAAACATTGATAAAACTATTCAGATCGCAGAGCGGTTACTCACATCAGACTTTGGATTGTCCCAGAATGCCTTGCAGGATGCTAAAAACCAAGCACCTTCGATTCTACTTCGGCAGGAACTCCGGAAATTACAGCGTGGATGGGATAATCAGGAATTGTCCACGAAGGAGTATCAAATACAAAGGTTGCTTCTGGAATATCAAGCCTTATTACGACGACGCGGTATCTTCAGACGTCGCCTGAAGTTCGCTCAAAATGATTTTATTGCTTCCGGAAACTCCCCATTAAAGGATCACGAAATTGCTCACGTCTGGGGAATTCCGTTAGGAAGCCTTGCTGCCAGAAGGGTCAGAGCTCTTCAACACTTTCTGACTGAATTACAAAAACATCAGAAAAAACCCTCGGGGGCGAATGGGGCGTTGCAACCAATTAACCTCTGGCAAGAAACCCTTGACCTCCTGTCTCAACGACCCATTGAAAAGTCAATGGTTGAATACGATGGCTTGGAAAAAACTGAGGAGGCGTTGCTTGATAAATTGCGCACATTTGTCGACGGAAGCATGGCAGAGCCTGAAGAATCAAAGTTTTGGACAAGTATCACCAAAGTGAATGACACGGAATTTTCCGGAACATGGAAATCCCATGCCCGTTCTATTTTAGCTTTCCAACGATTACACGCTCTGCTCAATGATATGGATTTTTCAGATGAAGGCATAGAAGAAAATCTACGGATTAAAATTTACCCACAACTCCCTGAAGATCAACTGGCCCCCGAAACAGAGGATAAACCCATTGAACTTAGTGAAAAGGGCTTAGGTGTGCTGAATTATTTTGTAGGGGAACAAGATGACAAACGAAGGGGATAACTCTGGCTTCCAAAACTGCACCCCATATTTCTCTTCTAATTTTCATTCCCGGCTAGAGTCGTCTTCATAACTTCGTTGGCCCATTCGGTACTCAGAAAGTACTCCTGGCGCAACACATGGGGATCAAAGCAACTGTTTTCAATTCGATCCCACTCCCCTCGTTCGTAAGACAACACGCAAGTTAAAATTTCCCCTAAACATCCCTGCCGTTCGGTCAGAGCGAGAAGTATTTCAGCAGCAAGAGGAAGGTCTGCAAGAAGTTGCTTCATCTCACAATCAAAATAGGCATCCAATACAGAAAAGAGGCCAACGGTAAAGCCTTGGCTGGTGGACTCTCCCTGAAACCGACTCAAACCTTGACACATTCGTCCCCGGATCAGGGCAATGCGCATCAGCTCGCTTGGCTTACCACCCGTATGAGCCAGCACCAGTAAGGAGGCCCATTGTCGCATACGTTCGGTCCCTACCATCCCCACGGCTTGTCCAATTGAGTTAACCACTCGCGGAAGACCCACGGAAGCAGAGTTCACAAAACGAAGCAACTTGAGGCTCAGTGACAGGTCATTTTCAACTAATTCCTCAAGATCTTTTATTTGAATATCGGGGTCTTGTAATTTGGCCAATAAAAGCACAATTGCCATGCGGTTACCGGAAAGCTTGACTCCCTCCATAATTTGGGGTTTACAGAAAAAGTATCCTTGAAAATATTCAAATCCCTTTTCATAACACAGCGTATACACTTCTTGATCTTCGACTTTTTCTGCAAGCAATCGAACCGGGTATTGCTTCAACACATCA
>JAGQKG010000166.1 GCA_020430245.1 Nitrospira sp. | reverse complement strand
ACCTCCATCAATCATGTGGATGAGAGGCGAACAGTAGGGCCGCACCCGACCTTCCCTCTATCGCCTTTCCGACGCTTGACGAATCTCAAATTGCCGGGCTCAACCGTTGTGCTGGTGCTATGCCGAAGTTGTAGCGGAATGGAACGACGCTATTGGCCGTTGCTGACCGCACCTTTGACATTGCCAATAGCCAAATGGGTCAGGAACGAACCCTAGAGGTGGCTGCTGTGTTCACTGTCATCGGAGCCGTTCCACGAATGGTCATTGCGACGAATGAGATTGAGGCGACCATCGACGACTACAGCAAGCCGCTTGGTTGTCATCCATGCGTGGTCGTTTCTCACGAACATGCATTTATGGTGTACAACATCCGTCAACTTATCAATCCGGCAAGATCCGTTATGTCGGCCAGGAGAACTTCGCTATGTTAGGGGTGGAAGGTCTCACCGCAACAGCGTTTACACAATCTACGTCGGTCCTCTAGGGTTCTCTCTTTTATCGAGTAAGTTTTGTACGCTTTGCTCAACCGGAAACTCTAACCCGTAGAAAGACTTTTCTTCGGTATGGTTCATCGAATTGTCTCGGGCGGTCAAACGGGTACTGACCGGGCAGCCCTCGATTTCGCACTCCAGGCAGGCATTGAATGTGGCGGGTGGGTTCCGAACGGGCGGATGGCGGAAGACGGCGTGATTCCCACATGTTACCCGAACCTCGTCGAAACAGATTCCGATGACCCGAACATACGGACTGAATATAATGTGCGGGACTCAGATGCTACGTTACTCATCACCCGTGGGGCACCGACCGGAGGGTCGGCAGTCACGGTTGAAGTTGCCATGCGCCTCGGCAAGCCTATTCTTCATGTCGATCTCATTTGCAAATCGGTGGAACAGGTTATTCCATGGGTATGCCAGTGGTTGCAGGATCTTGAACCGGTAACCCTGAATGTGGCCGGGTCCCGAGCCAGCGAAGATCGTGAAATTTATCAGGACACTAATGCTGTGTTGAAACGTGTCTTTTTTGCACTGAAAAACAGGAAGAACATTAGTCCCGACTTATAACTCTGGGTTTCTGGTTCTGGAAATAACACCTTACCCCGCCTGTCATTTTACCCCTCGGCTGAATTCGCAACCTGGATGAGACCGGAGGATCGCTGGCCGGTGAGGTCGGCGTAAAAGTCCTTGCCTTCGTGATTGATGACGATAAAGGCCGGAAAATCTTCCACTTCGATTTTCCACACGGCTTCCATGCCGAGATCTTCGAATTCGAGGACTTCCACTTTTTTAATACTATGTTCGGCCAGTCGTGCGGCGGGACCGCCGATGGAGCCGAGATAAAACCCGCCGTACTTCCCGCACGCTTCGCGGACTTGTTGGGAGCGGTTGCCTTTCGCCAGCATCACCATGCTGCCGCCCGCGGCTTGAAACTGATCGACGTAGGAGTCCATGCGCCCGGCTGTGGTAGGGCCGAACGAGCCTGAGGCATGGCCCTGGGGTTTTTTAGCGGGTCCCGCATAATAGACCACATGATCTTTCAGGTATTGTGGCAGGCTTTTTCCGGCGTCCAGTTGTTCCTTGAGTCGGGCATGCGCAATATCCCGCGCGACGACGATGGGGCCGGTTAGTGAGAGACGAGTGGCTACGGGGTATTTACGGAGTTCCTTTAAGATTTCCGCCATCGGGTGATTGAGGTTAATTTTCACGACATGGCCATCCAGGTCTTCTTCTGTCACATCGGGAAGAAATTTCGCAGGGTTGGTTTCCAGTTGTTCCAGAAAAACACCCTCCCTGGTGATTTTTCCGAGGATTTGTCGATCTGCCGAACAGGAGACGCCCAAGCCGACCGGGCAGGAGGCCCCGTGTCGGGGCAAGCGGATGACCCGTACGTCGTGCGCGAAATATTTCCCGCCGAATTGCGCGCCGATGCCGGTCTCGGCGCAGAGTTGAAAAATTTGTTTTTCAAGGTCAAGGTCGCGAAAGGCGCGCCCCTGAGGGTTGCCGGCGTTGGGAAGATCATCCAGATAATGACAACTGGCCAGTTTAACGGTTTTGAGTGTGAATTCCGCGGAGAGGCCGCCCACGACCAGGGCCAGGTGATACGGCGGGCAGGCGGAGGTGCCGAGCGTTCGAATTTTTTCCGCCACGAACGCGAGCAGGGACTTGGGATTTAAAAGGGCTTTGGTCTGTTGATAGAGAAAGGTTTTGTTCGCGGAGCCGCCCCCTTTGGCAATGAATAAGAAATGATACTCCGATCCCGGCTTGGCGTAGAGGTCGATTTGGGCTGGAAGGTTCGTCCCGGTATTTTTTTCGGTGTACATGTCGAGTGGTGCCATCTGCGAATACCGCAGGTTGCGAGTATTGTAGGCTTCGAAGATGCCGCGGGAGAGGGCTTCTTCATCGTCGCCGACGGTGAAAACCTGTTGCCCTTTATACCCCATGGCGATAGCCGTTCCGGTATCTTGGCAGCCTGGCAGAACGCGGGCAGAGGCGATGTTGGCGTTTTTGAGTAGTTCTAACGCGACAAACCGGTCATTTTCGGAAGCCTCGGGGTCTTCCAGGATTTTGGCTAACTGCGCGAGGTGGCTTGATCGCAACAAATGGGCGATGTCATCCATGGCTTCCCGAGCCAGGAGTGTCAGGGCTTTAGGTTCGACCTTGACGATTTCCCGGCCTTCAAAGGTCGTGGTGGACACATAATCCGACGTGAGTTTTCGATAGTTGGTCGTATCTGCCTGGTGTTCAAATATTTTCTGGTACTGGAATTCGCCCATGTCTATCATTCCCTTCTTCGGTTGGTAACCCTATGCATCCTCTTTTTGTTCCACGGTAAGCGCTTTACGGTCTGATTGGCAATATCGTGATGATTGGAACGTTCATTGTGCGTGTTCTTCTATGGAAATCTCAAGTGAGACTCGAGTTTTTGCTCCCACTCTTTGCAGGCTCCTCCGGGATTTTGAATGGGGCCTTTGAGGGTGGAAGCCCTCAGTGATGCGGGTCGCGTTTTGTTTGGATCAGGTCCTTCCGGTTTTCTCCGTATTTTTTTCGGAGCGGAAGGTGACTTCGTCTGGATTTTCTTTTAATGTAGCAGCCTGCTGGATGTGTTAATGATCTTAATGGAGTGTGGTTGCCCATGAAAGCCTTGATGTTCACCAATGAATTTCCCCCTTACACGTATGGTGGAGCTGGGGCGCATGTGGAGTATTTGAGTCGGGAATTATCACATCTTCTCCCTATCGAAGTCCGCTGTTTTGGCGATCAACGCCTGGAGCAGGGCAATCTGAAGGTGCATGGGATCCCTTTAGGAGAGACTCCGTTCACCGCTCCCAAGCCTCTGCATTCGGTCCTTGGCGCGGTGCAGCGCTGTTGGCAAATGAATGCCGAGGGGCTTGGTGCGGACCTGATTCATTGCCATACCTGGTACACCCATTTTGGCGGTATTATGGCCAAGCTCAATTACGGTATTCCGCTTGTCATCACCACGCATTCCTTGGAGCCCCTCCGGCCATGGAAACGAGAGCAATTAGCCGGCGGGTATGATTTTTCTCTGTGGGTTGAGAAGACTGCCCTGGAGATGGCTGATGCCATTATTGCCGTTTCCGAAGGAACAAAGAAGGACATTCTCAAATTGTTTCGGGTTTCCGAAGAACGGATTCATGTCATTCATAATGGGATCGATCTGCAAGAGTTTCGGAAGGTCGAAAGCCAGGATGTGCTAACGCGATATGGAATTCCTGCCGGACAACCCTATGTGTTGTTTGTGGGGAGAATGACCCGGCAGAAGGGCATCATTTATTTGATTCAGGCTCTGTCCTATTTGGATGAGGAGTTTCCCGTGGTGTTGTGCGCCAGCTCTCCTGATACGCCGGCAATGGCGGCGGAAATGAAAGAAGCGCTCGACCAGATATCGGCCCATCGAAAGCATATTTATTGGATACCGGATATTCTCGACAAACCGAGTCTCATTGAGTTGTATTCTCATGCCGGAGTTTTTTGTTGTCCTTCTATTTATGAACCGTTCGGGATTATTAACTTAGAGGCGATGGCCTGTGAGGTGCCTGTGGTGGCTTCTGCTGTCGGCGGTATTCCTGAAGTTGTGGTGGAGGATGAGACGGGATTTTTGGTGCCCGTTGACCAATTGGAAGAGGCTCCCTTTAGCCCGAAAGATCCTGAGCGGTTTGCACAAGACTTGGCCGATCGGTTGAATCAACTCATGCGAGATCCTGAATTACGGAAGCCCATGGGGCAAGCGGGGAGACGACGGGCGGAAGAACTCTTTGGCTGGGATAAAATTGCTAAACGGACGAAAGCCCTATATGAAACCGTTCTTGGGGCCAGCTAGAGCGTGAGTTGTGAGGCGAACTCAGGCGGAGGGAAATAGAAATTGAGGACTATCATGTTGGAAGCTGAGCGGAAATCCCGGGGGGACGGACATTCCGAATGCACGGGGAAGGGAGCCCGAACCCGGGTGTCTTACCCGGGATCGTGGCCGGTTTGAAACATGGTCTCAAGTCGTTGCACCTCTTCTTTGCGGCGGTGACGTTCTTCCACCAGCATAGAGATCACGGAATTCCAAAAGGACACTTCTGCCTGTGACCCGTCGGTTAACCGCTGGTCTCGCCATTCCGTCGCAAACCGGGTATACACTCGAATTTCGCAATCGTTAAAGCTTCTGAGCGATTCAAGCAGTTCGTCTTCAGCATGCATAAGTCAACTGGCCTTCCTGAAGTTGGAGATGTGAATAAGGAATGTTGGTCACAGTGAGCATAAGAATGTGTATCGGTGGTTCGTTGCGCGTTCCTTAGTGTGGACGCATGCCTGGGAGGAAGATTTTCGATGATAAAATTGTCATCCGGAATGAGAGGTTATTCTCGGTGGATGGGGGTTGGTGTGTTCTGTGTCATGGTTTGGGGTTGCGGGGAGGATCCTCGCCAATTATTTGAGACGGCCCAGTTCGAAGAGCAACAGCATAATCGCGCCCATGCTCAAGAATTATACGAACAGATTATCCAGCAACATCCTGAGAGTGAATTTGCCGAAAAAGCCCGGCAGCGATTAGAGGCCTGGAATACAGAGAATCCACAAGAGGGAACGTGATGTGACAAAACGTTCTACCCGGATTGTCCATTTGACATTTGAAATTTGAGCTGGCCATGGAGGGTGAAACCCCTCGAGTCGAACAAACAGCCCTTCGACCTAAGGCCGCCATTGTGGAGACACACTGATTCTGAGGACCTGGTGCTGTCCTTGGCGACCGACCCATTCGCCTCTTCGGTTTAAGACGGAATGCCGGTCAGTTAAAAATTGAGACATTTGGGCAACGAAGGTAGAGCTAGAAGCGACTCTGGAGTCTAAGTCCTTGGCGAGAGATGTAACTGTTGGTTGGAATGGTCCAAACGAACAAGGAAACGATCAAAGAAACTGAGCCCAAGTAGGCCATCAATCCCGTCTGGGAGGTTCGGTATGGTGTGTATGACCACTTGGACGTCATCCCTGCCTATATTTCCCACACGAATTCTTCGTGCAACCGCTAACTCGGCTTGAACCCTTCCTCCCACAGTAAGGAGGTTAATCGGCGAATTGGCCGTATCTGACCGAATTCCTGCCTCAAAGGCCATATCTTCTGAAATGGTTGTAAATGTTGCCCCCGTATCAATAATGAGTCTGGCTTCATGGAAGTCATTCAACTCCACTTGTGCCACCCACACCCCTCCTAAATGTTCAAGGGAAATCACAGAATCCTCTGAGCCAGCAGTCACTTGGCCTGCTTCGGGGGCGAGCGAGCGAGTGGTAGGAAGAAATTGGTCTAAAGAAAACCGACTGAGAATAGCCTGACTACCCACCACTGTACCGATTGCTAGTACCATAAAGGCGATAAAGAGTCTGTTGGCAGTCCCCAATTCTTAAATTCCTTGATCTAAGGAGCAATTTTAACGATTTATATCCTTCGGATGGGCTTTTCGGTTGGGACCGAGCAAGCCTTGAAGATTGAGTGAACATTGGAAATGGTTTTAGTTTTTCTTAATGGGGTGGTCTGTGAATTTTTGATTTTATTACCGTTGGCAGGATTTTCATCAAAGTCAATCGATGCAATGCAATGTTGTTGGTTTCGTATGCTCTGATAGTCTTTATTGCAATTTAGTTGCAATTAGTGTTGACATGCCTTAAGGCCTTTGGTATTTTTGGCCGCAAGGCTTGTATTGTCAAAAATCTTATTGGCAAAAATTTTCATGATCCGAAAACCGTCCTCTCTCATCTCTCGATGTAATATTAGCTTGGCTCTGGCACTTGCTTTGGTGTTGTTGAGTTCAATACCGTTTGTACAGGCCTTAGAAATCCATCATGTATTTGCTGAGGTGGATTATGATGGGCATCAACATTCTGATGATGATTTGTGCCAATGGGTACAGCACCATACTTCCAATTCCCTAGTTTGGGATGCCTCGGGTTTATCTCATTGGTCTGTTGTTGCCGGTTTCCTTTCCCTTGATCGAGAAGAGAGGTATACCTCCCTCTCCCTTCCCCTCGGTAACCCTCGCGGTCCTCCAGCTATCTCTTTCTCCTAAGTTTCTTTTTTTACAACTGGCTTTCACCGTCGATTCCTTCCTGCGGAGTTTTCCAAAGCGGAAGGGTGTTTGTGAATGACTCAAGGGGAGCCATGCGGCTAATCAATTGTTAGATGCTGGAGGTTTCTGGATGTTGATTGGGAATAATAAATGGGTGGAGTGGTGTGGACTGGTTCTCTGGATTTTCGGATTGGGGATGTTTGTCAGTGCTGGCCTTGCTCAAGCTATGGAAAAAGACAATAACAAAAAGGTCTGGATTGTAACCGGTTTTGTGCAATATGAGGATCTTCGCCGAGTCCATCAGGCAACAGTAGAATTGCGGGATCAAGAAGGCACCATCATTGAGACTCAAGTGACGAATGAAGGGGGTGAATTTATTTTGGCTCCTCCTGAGTCTGGTATTTATTCCATTCGAGCAATTCAGTCAGACTTATCAAGCGAATCAACGATTCTTAAGATTGAACATGATCCATTTCTTGAGGTCCAATTAACCCTGGCACATCGTCAGGAGCTTACTCTTGAGGTTGTGGCTTCTTTGCCTCCTCTTCAGCATCGGCTCTCCGGAGAATCCTATTCGGTTAGTCGCAAGGATATCGAGGAATTACCCAGAGGGAATAATATTGCTCTGAATGATCTGCTTTTAACACTTCCTAGTGCGGTAGACGGGGGATTGAAGCAAGTGCACATTCGTCAGGACCACGCTAATTTCCAATTCCGGATAGATGGGGTCCCCGTTCCGGATACCGTTTCTTCTGTCTTTATGGATGTTATTTCTCCACGTACCTGGGAGCGTGCAGATATAATTTTGGGGGGGCCGGAAGCACAATTCGGGAATAAAACCGCTGCGGTCATCGACGTAACGACGAAAAGCGGGACACAACCCGACTCTGGCTCAGTGCAATTCTTTGGTGGCTCCAACGAAACACTGAATCCTGCTTTTGAATATGGGGGAACGGTTGGCTCGGAATTTCGATATTACCTCATGAATAGCTTTATCTCGACAAACAGAGGAATTAATCCGCCCACTTTAGGAAAAACCGCATTTCACGATCAAAGTAACCAAAATCAATCCTTGTTTCGTGGAGATTGGCAGATTGATAATCAGAACAGTGTCACGTTGTTGTTCCTTAATTCGATCGCCAAATTTCAGATTCCCACTCAACCTGGCTTAGCGGTCAATCCTACTTTAGTTGGACTAATCCAAGGAGAGAATCCAGGTTTTGAGCCGGTTACTTCTCAAAATATAGATGAATTCCAAAAGGAAAATAATCAATATTCCCAGCTCGTCTGGCGCAAGGATTGGAGTCATGATCAGTTTTTCAGTCTGGCCGGATTTTTTCAGCATTCCCGAGCCACGTTCACGACCGACCCTTTCAATGCCTTATCCTATACACAAGATACTGACGAACCTTTTTCGGCCGGAGATCAGGACCGATGGGCCTATACTGGAGGGATACGGTTTGATTACAGTCATCGATTAAATCCCGAT
>JAGQKG010000165.1 GCA_020430245.1 Nitrospira sp. | reverse complement strand
TGTTAGCCGCTCCGATGGCCGAGTCGGTGCAGATGGACACCATTCGCCGCTATCAATCGGTTCCTATCCATAAGCTCATCATCACGAAACTGGACGAGGTATCGGTGGGCGGTGGTCTGTATAACGTCTTGTCACAGACGGGACTGCCGGTCTCCTATCTCTCTGCAGGACAGCGTGTGCCTGAAGATTTAGCAATCGCTACCCGAACACGCCTCGTTGAATTGGCTTGGGGCCATTCACCAGGCCAGGTTCTTCAAGAACGTGTGCCGTTGACGGAGGTGGCGCACTAATGGCCGGGTCAGTATCCACACCGGTTCTGGTGCCTGGCGTCCCGGCGCAACGACGATTGGATCAAGCCAGTGGATTGCGTGCCGCCATGACCTCCAACCCACAGGATCCTTCACGGATTCAGGTGATTGCGGTCAGTTCCGGAAAAGGCGGGGTAGGAAAAAGCAATGTCGTCGCGAATTTAGCGGTGGCTGCGGCTCGGCAGGGACGGAAGGTCTTGATCATGGATGCGGATCTCGCCTTAGGAAACGTCGACATCCTCTTGGGCCTCACTCCGCAGTATACGATTGAGGATGTCCTCTCCGGGCAACGAGGCTTGAAGGACGTCATCGTGACCGGGCCCGAAGGCATTCGGCTGTTGCCGGCAACCTCCGGAGGCCAGGCATTTACTCAGCTGACGCATGAGCAGCAACTCCATTTACAATCGGCGTTTCTTCAGTTGGCGTCTCCGCCGGATTTGCTGCTCATTGATTGTGCGGCAGGGATTTCGGCGAATGTGCTGTACTTTAGTTTAGTGGCCCACGAAACACTGGTGGTGGTATCGCCGGACCCGACGTCTCTGACCGATGCGTATGCCCTGATCAAAATCCTTTCGACCCGCTATCACCTACGGACATTCCGCATGCTGGTCAACAAAGTGAAGCATACCCAGGAAGGCAAAGATGTGTTTCGGAAGTTGAGTTTGGTGACGGACCGGTTTTTAAATATTTCGCTCGATTACCTCGGCTGTGTTCCCGCAGACGACTTTGTGACGATGGCCGTGGCTCAACAACGCGCGGTGTGCGATGTCTATCCGCGCGCCCCGGCGAGTCGAGCCTTTTCTTCGTTGGTGAAGACCCTCAATGATTGGAGAGGAGATTGTTCCTGGCAGGGGGGCTTTCAACTGTTCGGTCCTGCTGCCTTGGGAGCCACTCGAACTGTGACGGAAGGATAACGTATGAAACGTGGCGCGGTAACAACGGTTTCGGAGAGACCGGTTTCAGAGAAACCGGCATCGTCTAATCCGACGAAACTTTCGCTTTCCACCCAGGAACGCGAGACATTGGTGCAGGAGTTTTTGCCGGTGATTAAATATATGGCGATGCGGATGGCCATGCGAGCCTCGAACGGGCTCAATGTGGAAGATTTGATGAGTGCCGGAATGGTGGGGCTTCTGGATGCCCTGACAAAGTTCGATCCCTCACGGGAAATAAAATTTCGAACGTATGCCGAGTTTCGTATTCGTGGAGCCATGCTCGATGAAATCCGGGCGATGGATTGGGTGCCGCGGTCTCTTCGGGAACGCATTGGAAAAATTCAACATGCTGCGAATGAATGGACGAAACGAAAAGGCCGTCCACCCACGGAGGAGGAGTTGGCGGAATCCTTGGGGATGGAGGCTCAAGAAGTGGATGAGACTCTTCTTCAAGCCAAAGGAGCCGTGGTATTAAGTCTTGATGATTTGGGATCCAATGATGAAGACTCCCATCCCATCTTGGATGCGCTGGCGGATCGAGACCAACCCTCACCGCTGGAAACCCTGGTGTCCGAGGATGCTCGCCATGCATTGGTCGATGCCATTGAGCGATTGCCGGAACGTCAACGGTTGGTATTGACTCTCTATTACTTCGAAGAGCTGACCATGAAAGAGATTGGTGTCGTGTTGCACGTCACGGAATCCCGAATTTGTCAGTTACATGCCCAAGCCATGATTCGTCTGAAGGCTCTTCTCCATACTCGGTTGGGTCCGTAACGGTCTTTGTCCTGTGAGGGATTGGCTCCATAGGGAAATCCGTAGGCCGGTCTTGCCATGGGCATAGCTCCAGTGTCCTAACCGGGAGCTTTTTCTGCAGCTGTCTTTTCCTTTCCGCGTCTCATGGTGGGAACGATGGCACGCCGGACCCATCGGATGTTGCATTTTGATAGTGAGAGAGCCGGAGAGTTCCTGTTTCATTGCGAACGGATGTCCATGCCTATTCGTATGGCGTATCCTGTGTAGGTGTATTCCCGTCGGCGCTTTTTCCCTATATGACCAGTTTTGCGTACGGGTCCATTACGGATGAAAGATACCGAGAAAGCAATCTTGTCCGATGTGTGCAGAGAGAAGTGTCATGGAGCAGATTACGACGGAAGATAGCCACGATATAAAAGCGCCTCCCGGTGATCCCGTCTACACCATTCTCATTGTGGACGATGAAAAAATTGTGCGAATGGTCACCAGGAAGCAATTGGCCAAACTGCCGTGTCGGTTATTGGAGGCTAATAATGGGGAAGATGCTCTGGCGATGCTGGATCGGGAACCGGTGGATCTCATCCTGTCGGATTGGGTGATGCCTGGTCTTGATGGTCCCGGACTTTGTGAAGCGATTAAACAACATGAGCGATACCGGACGATCCACTTTATTTTGATGACTGCATTGGACCATCCGACACAGATTGCCGAAGGGCTCAGTCGGGGAGCTGATAATTTCTTATCCAAGACCGCTTCCGGTTATGAAATTATCGCTAGAGTGGGCGCGGGTCTTCGAGCTCGACAGTTGATGCTGGATCTGGAGAAGTCCAATCGATTGTTGTCACAAAAGCAAGCGGAATTACACTCTGAGCTGCGCTCGGCTTCCATCTTTGTGCGAGGGTTACTCCCTCGGACAGGGGAAGTGGTTCCCGGAGTGCGGGTTGAGTGGGAATTTTTGCCGTCTTCGCATTTGGGAGGAGATTTCTTTCAGGTCGCCCGATGGGGGGATGATCATCTCGGTCTCATGGTATTGGATATGTCGGGACATGGGATCGGGCCGGCGTTGCGAGCGGTGTCGTTATCGCTGTTTTTCAATGGAGAACATATTCAACAAATGTTTCCCTCATATGATCCGGGTCAGATCCTAACGAGTCTGAACGAACAATATCCCATGAGCGATGACGGAGAGTATTTTACGATCTGGGTTGGAGTGTGGCAATGCTCCACTCGCCTTCTTCGATATGCGACGGCCGGCCATCCCGGTGCAATTGTTGTGAAAACGGACCGGTCTTCAGTTGTCTTGGGCAAGCAATCCTGGCCTATCGGTTTTTCTCATGACGAGGTGTATGGAACTGATTCCATCATGGTGAATCCCGGTGACCGGATGTATCTTTATAGTGATGGAATTTATGAGGTGATGAACACTCAGGACGAGATGTGGGGGAGAAAAAGGCTTCAGGAAGCCCTTGAGGAGGTCGCCAGGCAACCGATGCAGTCGGGTTTGTCCCGTATTATCGAACAGAGCCGGACATGGAATGACCAATGCGGCTTTGAGGATGATGTCGCGTTACTCGGAGTGGAGTTTTTGGCTTGAGGCCAAGAGGGAAGGCATAAGAAGGATGTTGTCGAGAGAGTCGGGGGATAAATTTTTGTTTTGTCTTCTGTCTCCTTATGCTTGAGGCCTTACAATTGGCCGTTGTCGAAGTGGCATGTATGAAAAATACATCTTCCCGTATCTTATTAGTAGACGACGATGAGTTAAATCTGGATGTCCTTGTGGAATGTCTCAGGGATGAACCTTATGAACTTGTTCAGGCGCATGATGGGGAAGAGGCCTTAGCGCATTTGCGCGAGGATCGACAAGGGTTCCAGGCCATGGTGTTGGACCGGGTAATGCCTGGGCTAAATGGCCTGGACCTATTAGCGCACCTAAAAGCGGATGAACACCTTCAATGGCTTCCGGTCGTGATGCAAACCTCCGCGGGATCGCCGCAAGAAATTTGCGAAGGGATTGAGGCCGGTGTCTTTTTTTACCTCGTCAAGCCCTTCGAGCAACAAGTCTTATTGCGGATAGTTGGGGCCGCGGTTGAGGAGGGGTTGAAGTGGAAACGGATATTTCGAAACCTCCATCATCAGTCGCAGATTGTTGAATTATTACAGCAAGGCCGTTTTCACGTACAAACCATGGAAGAAGCGTATGACCTGGCATTTCTGTTGGGACGAGCCTGTCCCAATTCAGAGAAAGTGGTGTTTGGGCTTAATGAATTATTGGCGAATGGGGTGGAGCATGGAAATTTGGGAATCGCATTCGATGAAAAAACGGCCCTCCAGGCGAGTGGAACCTGGGAGGAAGAAATCCAATATCGAATGGGCCTTCCTGAATATGCCCACAAGGTCGTTGATGTGCTGTTTGAACGGTGTCTGGATTATATCCAGATCACGATTACTGACCAAGGTGCCGGCTTCGACTGGCGGAAGTATGAACAGATCAAACCCGAGCGAATCCTGCAAAGTCACGGACGGGGTATTGCGATGGCCAAAGCCTTAAGTTTCTCTAAGATTGAGTATCGGGGGAAAGGCAATCAAGTCGTGTGTAGGATCAATACCGACTTGTCGATCGGTGCAGAAGGTTTTTCGCTTGCCTCTGAAACCCCTATGTCCGTTCACGAATCAGAATGAGGGTGGAGAGTTGGCCGTGAGGAGAAAACAGTTTTCCCGATCGGACATTTCTTCTCCTGTTTTCTCACTCCGCACCCCGCGAGATGTCCATCAGGAGAAAAATTTGAGTCTTTCTTAAGTAAGGTATATTGGCATCCGATAGGTCCCGTTGTCTCCTGTTTGTTTCTTGACATGCCGAAGGGTCCTACGCAGGGATGGAATCATCAGGCTATGCAAGAAGGGGGATTCAAATTTTCACCCACGAAAGATGGGAGGGTAACATGGAAGAAGGCCAAGTTACGTCAATGATTCCTGAGGAGTCGATCCTCAGGCCACTAGGCGATCTCACTATTTTTGAAGCCGCCCAATTTCATGCGGATTTATTGGCCTTACATCAGCAGGAAGGGCCTCTTGGCATTGATCTAAGCGAGGTAAACGGTATCGATTCCTCTTGTGTCCAGCTGATGGTCGCAGCGACCCGCTCCGGGCGGGTGACCGTCCAAGGGTATTCCAATCGTATTCGGGACAAGTTTGAACAAATTGGATTTGCGCAGTTTCTCCCGACCCAGGAGTCGTAACGCAAGACTATTGAATAAGGCAAGTGATATTCATCGAGATCCAAGAATGAGGTGATGTGTGAATGGTGATTGGATGGTATGGATGGGAGTCGTGGCGGCCGGAACCGGGATCGGATATGCCTTAGGCATCAGAAGCCGGCAGATGCATATCCGCCAGTTGGAAAAGCAACTTCAGGAAGGCATTCAAGCTCAGCGCCGTTGGTTGGAGAACTGGAAAACCTTTTGTCAGTGTCTGGCACCGGTGTTTCCGGTATTTGTGGGACAGATCAAGGCAGTCATTCAAGAAACGGGACAAGCGGCCGACGGCCTGATTCAGCGGTTTCAGGCCATTTCACGAAATGCCAGAGAGCAGGTGGAGGAAACCGAAGCGTTGTTACATTTGGCAGACGGGCATGGTGGGAAGGATGACTATACCGTCGATCGGATCCTTCATGACACACAAAAGACGATAGAAATGTTCGTCAATCAAGTCACACAGACGACCACGGTGACACTCGCCACGGTGAGCGTGATGGAGCAGGCCTTAGAAACCACCTCTCGAATTTCAGAGGTGGTGGAGGAAGTCGAATTCATCGCCGATCAAACACGACTCTTAGCACTCAATGCGGCGATTGAAGCCGCTCGGGCGGGAGAGCATGGCCGAGGGTTTGCCGTGGTAGCGGACGAAGTGACGAAATTGGCCAACCGATCTGCGCAGGCCTCAGAGCAAATTCGTACTCTCGCGACGACGGTGAAAGGTACAACCGAATCGGCCATGTCGGAACTCCAAGTGCTGGCATCATTAGACTTATCGAAAACGGTCGATGCTCAGAACAAAGTGTTGGAGATGATCAAAATCATGGGTCACAAAAATGATGCCTTAAAAAAGAGCGTTGGACACAATTCCGGGCGAACCAAAGAATTGGGAAATGATATTGGACAGATTGTGATGTCCATGCAATTTCAAGATATCACCCGCCAAAAGTTAGAGCATGTTTACCAGCCATTGGAGCGAATCCATGCGCCGCTTCAAGCGGTGGCCGACGATACTGAGGGAATAGACATGATGCCGCAGGTTCTCGAAGAAATCCGGAATCTCGAACACACCTACACGATGGAATCTGAACGACTCACGATGCAGGCTGCGCGCTCGGGTCAAGGAACGGTGATGGTTGGAACCGGATCGGGTGAAGGCGATAACATCACGTTATTCTGAAGATGTGAGCGGCGAAGCGTTAGGGGTGAAGATGTGTTCATATTTCTTACGCCTCACCGTGAATGCTTTATGAAAAAGTTGGTGGAGGTCGCAAGTTCAATGCTGATCGTACAGCGTCAACAGAGAAATTTACAGAACCAAAGTGAGGTTAAGCTATGGGCAAGACAGTTTTAGTCGTGGACGATTCCGTCTCGATGCGTCAAATGGTGAGCTTTACGCTGACCGGTGCCGGTTACGAAGTGGTCGAGGCTGGAGACGGAAAAGAAGCCGTGGAGAAACTCAATGGAGGGGCGAAGCCCAATTTGGTGATTACGGATCTGAATATGCCTAACATGGATGGGATTGCTTTGATTAAGGCCGTACGGGGCATGGCCGCCTATAAGTTCACCCCGATTCTGATGTTAACCACCGAGTCATCTGATGACAAAAAGAAAGAAGGGCAAAGTGCTGGAGCGACGGGGTGGATCGTGAAGCCGTTTAATCCGGAACAAATGTTAGCCACGATAAAGAAAGTACTGCCGGGGTAGGAAGTCTGTAGCGTAAGGCGTCAAAAACCACACAACGCCATTGGATTTATGGAATTTAAGCACGATAGTCGGTATTCCCAATTATATCGCGGAAGGTGCGGCGCGGCAGACGGCACACGAGTTTAATCAGAATTGACGCGTTTCTTCGGGGGCGTAGTGGGTGCAAATCGGGAAAGGATGGGATGGGTTTTGAGGGTGAATGAAACACATGCATTAGATGTGGAGTGGGTTAATCCGGCACCAACCAACGTCCCGCTCTTTACACCCGACGCCTTACGAAAAGACCAATTTTTCGTCCATGCGCAAAGGAGTTGAATAATGGCAGTTGATCTCTCACGGTTTCAAGAGTCATTTTTTACCGAATCCGCAGAGCATGTGGAAACCATTGAGTCCGGTTTGTTGGCGTTAGAGCAACGTCCGAACGACCTGGATTTACTGAATCGAATTTTTCGGGGCGCCCATTCGATTAAAGGCAATGCGGGGATGTTCCATTTTACGGCTATTGCCGAGTTGACTCATAAAATGGAAAACATTCTGGATGACCTCCGGAATGAAAAAATGCCCGTGACCCCTCACGTCATCGATGTATTGTTACGGGCGTTGGACGGCTTGAAAAGTCTTTTGGACGCGGCGCAGGGGGGGGAGGCGGCAGATGAGGCATCCATTCAAGTATTAGAGGGTGAACTGGAAGCCTGTCAGAGGGGAGCGACCATCCCTGTCCAGGAGGAAACTCCTACGGAAACCGTTCGCCAATGTCCTCCCCCATCGGTGGCCATCTGGCGAATGGTCCAGATTGATTGGAGCCCTTTGCCGGAATTGTTTCAACGAGGAATGGATCCTGCTCAGATTTTCAAGGAACTGCATGAGTTGGGCATGGTGAAGGGGCTGCATGTGCGAACCGATGGTCTTCCGGCTTTGGCCGCACTCGATCCAGAACGATGTTATCTCAGTTGGAGGGTGGAATTGGAAACGGATGCTCCTATCGCCCAGATTGAGGAGGTGTTTGCGTTTGTCCGGGATGAAAGCGAATTAGCCATCATCGATTGCGCACCGAAAAAACCGGAACCCTATAAACGGGTGGGGGATATTCTGGTGGAAGAAGGGGTGGTGACTCCGGAGCAAATCGCCGAAAGTCTGGCCAAGCAAA
>JAGQKG010000164.1:7835-8107 GCA_020430245.1 Nitrospira sp. | reverse complement strand
CGATCCTTTAAGGCAATCAGGCCGGCCATGGCGTAAGGGGAGGAGCAGTCCATGCGAACCTTTCCATCCCAGTCCAGATTCATGAAGCGAAAGGTCGGATCTACGCCTTCATGCACGACCGTGACCGGGAATCCGTACCGCTCGGTGATGGGTCCCCAATAATCCACGCCTGCGCCGCCAAGCGGATCCACTCCGATGGACAGTTTCGCATTGCGGATGGCCTCCATGTCGATCACGGCGCCAAGATCGCCAACATATGAGCCGACATAATC